>CBFGNY010000030.1:0-32610 GCA_965650235.1 uncultured Flavobacterium sp.
TTTGACGATCCTGAGCGTTGGGACCAAATTGTACATCCTGATGATCTGCCAAAATATTATTCAGATATACAGGATCATTTTGATAATAAGACTCCTTATTATGAAAATTATCATCGGGTAATGACCTCCAGCGGAAATTATAAATGGATTTTGGACAGGGGGAAAGTTATTGAACGAGACGAAAACGGGAAACCTTTGCGTGTTATTGGAACCCATACCGATATTTCTGCCCAGAAAGAAAAGGAGCTGGAACTTATAAAAACAATGAAATTGTATAGTGAGCAAAATAGCAGGCTGCTAAATTTTTCTCATATCGTTTCGCATAATTTAAGCACACAGGCCGGAAATATTAAAGCGATATTGGATTTTATTGATATTGATGAAAAAAAAGAAACGATTACAGAGATGTTGATGCATCTAAAGACTGTTTCTAATGATTTGAATGATACTATTTTAAATTTAAATCAAATTGTTCAGATTCAGAATAATATCAATATAATTGTCAAGCCTCTCAATTTGTGCGAGTACATCAATAAAACGATTTCAACAATCAAAGATTTTAATTCTGAAACTAAAGCAGAGATTATAAATAATGTACCGGAGTATTTAACGATAAATTTTAATCCTGCTTATCTTGAAAGTGTTTTGTTGAATTTTGCAACAAATGCAATCAGATATTCACACCCTGAAAGAAACGCTGTTATTGTTTTTGATTATAGTATAGAAGAAGATGGCAGTAAAGCATTAAAAATTATAGACAATGGTTTAGGGATAGATTTAGAAAAGTATGGAGGCTTGTTATTTGGGATGTATAAAACTTTTCATAAACATAAAGATGCACGCGGAATCGGTTTGCATATCACTAAAAACCAAATAGAGGCTATGAAAGGAAAGGTATTTGTGGAAAGTGAAGTTGGGATAGGCACAACCTTTAAAATTGTCTTTAACGATGAATTGTGATTTGGATTAAGTCAGAAACAAAAAAAAACTTCTCAGCGATGAGAAGTTTTTTTTATGATATATATTTTCAGAATTATTTAGCAATATTTACTGCTCTGGTTTCACGAATAACTGTCACTTTAACCTGACCGGGATAAGTCATTTCTGTTTGGATTTTTTGTGAAATCTCGAAAGATAAATTCGCTGCATTGTCATCAGATACTTTTTCACTTTCTACAATTACACGAAGTTCTCTACCTGCCTGGATTGCGTAAGCATTTTTAACACCGCTGAATCCGTAAGCAACTTCTTCAAGATCTTTTAAACGCTGGATGTAAGAATCTAAAACCTGACGTCTTGCGCCCGGTCTTGCTCCAGAAATAGCATCACAAACCTGAATAATTGGAGATAATAATGATTTCATCTCAATCTCGTCGTGGTGAGCTCCAATCGCGTTGCAAACCTCTTCTTTTTCACCATACTTCTCAGCCCATTGCATACCTAACAATGCGTGAGGCAAATCACTCTCAGTATCCGGCACTTTACCAATATCGTGAAGTAAACCTGCTCTTTTTGCTAGTTTTACGTTTAAGCCTAATTCGGCTGCCATGATACCACAAAGTTTAGAAACCTCTCTGGAGTGCTGCAATAAGTTTTGTCCGTACGATGAACGGTATTTCATTCTACCAACTACTTTTATTAACTCTGGGTGTAAACCGTGAATTCCTAAATCGATAACGGTACGTTTACCAACTTCAATAATTTCGTCATCAATTTGTTTCGCCGTTTTAGCAACAACTTCCTCAATTCTCGCTGGGTGAATACGTCCGTCAGTAACTAATTTGTGTAATGCCAAACGGGCAATTTCTCTGCGAACAGGATCAAAGCAGGAAAGAATGATGGCTTCAGGTGTGTCATCAACAATGATTTCAACTCCGGTTGCCGCTTCTAATGCTCTGATATTTCGCCCTTCACGACCAATAATTCTACCTTTTACATCATCAGATTCAATGTTGAAAACAGAAACGCAATTTTCAACAGCTTCTTCAGTTCCAACTCTCTGAATGGTGTTAATGATAATTTTCTTAGCTTCTTGTTGTGCTGTAAGTTTAGCCTCTTCAATAGTTTCCTGAATATGGGACATTGCTTTGCTTTTGGCTTCAGCTTTTAAACCTTCCACTAATTGTTCTTTTGCTTCTTCTGCAGAAAGTCCTGAAATTACTTCCAATTGCTGTAATTGACTTTTGTGCAATTTTTCTACTTCAGCTTGTTTTTTATCTAAAACCTCAATTTTGTTTTCGTATTCAAGCGTTTTGGCTTCAAAATCATCATTTACTTTTTTGGCTTTTGAAAGTTCGTTTGAAACTTGAGACTCCTTGTCTCTAACTCTTTTTTCAACTTCGGCTACTTTTTTATCCCTGGCCAAAATCACCTGTTCGTGCTCTGATTTTAATTCAATAAATTTTTCTTTTGCCTGAAGAATTTTATCTTTTTTAATATTTTCGGCTTCTAAATTAGCATCTTTTAGAATAGAGGCTGCTTCTTTTTTTGCGTTTTTGATTAAGTTAGAAATATTACTTTTTTCGATAATTTTAGCGATTGCAAAACCAGCTGCAATCCCTATAATACCTGAAATAATGATCGTTATAATGTCCATGTTTGTTAAAATTTATATATAAAAAAAGCCTACATTAATTGCTTGAATAAACTCGTAAAGACAAGTTTTGAGCTAACTCACTGTTCAAGTTTCCAAGCCGAAGCATGGCATACTATAGTAGCGACGATTTGCTCATTCTAATTTGTTAGTGTTGAGTTTACCAATTGTGAACTAATGTAGGCAGTATCTTAGTTTATGTAAAGAACGTTTAATTTTCGAGATATTGATCTAATAGCGTATTTAATCTTTTAATTCTTTCGATGGTTTCTTCGCCATCAATAGCGTTATCAATCTGTTTTTGTTCTACTTGTGACGCAAATTGCAGGGCACACATAGCCAGTACATCTTGTTTGTCGCGAACTGCATAATTTTCTTCGAATTGCTTAATCATGGCATCAATTTTTTTAGAAGCACTTCTAAGTCCTTCTTCCTGAGCGGGTTCTACCGTTAATGGGTAAACGCGGTCTGCAACTGATATTTTAATTTTAAGCTTTCCGTCCATGTTTTACTAATCTGATAGTTGTGCAATACAGTAATCAATTTCGCGAATTAATGAATTTATTTTAAGCTTTGTCTCTCTCTTGTTATTGTCGCTGCCGAGTAACGAATTGGCTATTTTAAGTGTTTCATATTGCTTTTTCAAAGCTTCAATTTCTTCAGATTGTTTCCGGATAATTTGCACAGCTTTGTTAAGTTCTAATCGTAAATCCTGATTGTTTTTTTCTAAAGCTTTTGATTTTGCAAATAGCTTTTCGACTTTATATTCAAGAGTATCAATTATTTCGGCAATTACACTCATTATAAATCCTATTCATTACTTAATCCTACAAAGTTAGTATTCCTTTTTATTAATGCAATTTTTTATCGATTTTTTTGCATTAAAAATAGGCAAATAAATGAAATTCAGTGAATTGTGTTTTTGAGGATTTTATACTCGGTTTTCGCCCCTTAATTTTTTATCTTAGCAAAAATGTTACTTATGAGATTTTCTTTGTTTTTTTTATTTGCCTGTAATTTTATCTTTGCCCAGTCCCAATACCCAAAGGATTATTTTCGGCCACCATTGGATATTCCGATGCAGCTTTCCGGTAATTTTGGGGAGCTGAGGCCTAATCATTTTCACGCCGGATTCGATTTAAAAACTAATCAAAGAGAAGGCCTGAATGTCTATGCTGTCGCTGATGGCTATGTTTCGAGAATAAAAATTTCGACTTTTGGAAACGGAAAATGTATTTATATTACTCATCCAAACGGCTACACATCGGTTTACGGACATTTGCAAACAGCAGTTGGTCCAATTCAGGAATATATCCGGCAAACACATTACAAAGAGAAATCTTTTGAAATTGAAATGTTTCCAAAACCTCATGAACTTCCGGTTACTAAAGGACAAATAATAGCACTTTCGGGAAACAGCGGCTCTTCTCAGGGACCGCACCTGCATTTTGAATTTCGTGATACAGAAACAGAATTTGTTATCAATCCATTGTTTTTTGGTTTTGACCAAAATATTAAAGACAACACTAAACCCACGATTTCAAGCTTATTTGTTTATCCGTTGGATAATACGACCGTAAATCAGTCCAAACAGCCATTATTGCTGAATCTGTCACTTCAAAAAGACGGAAATTATATAGCAGGAAAGGTAAAGGCGAATGGGAAAATAGGTTTCGGAATTAATACTGTTGATCTTGATGATGTTTCGCACAACAGAAATGGCGTTTTTAATGTTACGGGTTTTTTAAACGGTGATCCAAAATATAATTATCAGTTTAATACGTATTCTTTTGATGAAATGCGATATATAAATGCGCTGATCGATTATGAAAAATATAAAAGGACAGGGCAGCGTGTACAGAAATTGTTTATGAAAACACCTTATGCACTGAGTATTATTAAAACAGACTCGTTAAGAGGCATTATCCCTGTTGAACCCAATTTGGCATCAACTTATCGAATTGAAGTTTCGGATTATTTTGGGAATCTGAGGTCTGTAACTGTTCCTTTAGAATTCGATTCTGCTACACCAATTATAGATGCTGTGCCGGTGACTTCAAAATATTTGGTTCGCCATGATAAGGATTCAAATTTTGAGAAAAATGATATGTCAGTGTTTTTTCCGGCAGGAACGTTTTACGAAGATTTCAATTTGAATTTCGATGTAAAAAACAATCGGATTTATATTCACGAAGATGTTGTTCCTGTGCATTCAAATTTTACAATAACCATTAAAGACAGTACTTATTCTGAAGCTTTACGTGATAAACTTTTTATTGCAAAAATTAGCGGAAACAGTAAAAGCTATATTTCGACTACAAGAAAAAATGATGTTTTTACTGCTAAATCAAAAACATTAGGGCAATACGGTCTGGTTTCAGATACTATTGCTCCAACTATAAAAATAACCAAACAAATTGAAGGCAAATGGATTAGTGGAGTTAAAGCTGTTCAGTTTACGATTAATGATAATTTATCCGGAATTAAATCTTATAATGGATATTTGAATGGAAATTGGGTTTTGTTTGAATATGACAATAAAACAAAAAAAATAACACATGTTTTTGATGATGTATTTGTCGCTGAAGGAGATAACGATTTAAAAATAGAGGTTGTTGATAATGTAGGTAATTCTGCTATCTTTGAAACTCATTTTTTTAGAAGTCAACAAAAATAAAATCTAAACGTTTGAATAAATTAAAATTAATAATTGTTTTCCTTTTTTTATGCATTGGTTATGTTTCATCTGCGCAGAGTGCTAAAGTTAAAGGTGTTGTTTTAGATCATGAAAATCGTCCGGTTGCTGACGTAAATGTTTCTGCGGGGGATAAAACCACCCAGTCTGATGCAAAAGGCTATTTTCAGATTTTCTTGCCGTCAAACAAAAAAACAGTTTTGATTTTTACACATATTTCATTGAAAATGATGACCCTGACAGTGAATCTGAAGCCTTACGAGACTTTCGTATTCAATCCTGTCATGAACAATTCTGAAGAACAGATGGGAGAAGTTTTTGTGACTTCAAAAAACAAAAAACGTGTTCAGGGCATTACAGTTATTGATCCTTCCACAATTAAGAAGATCCCCGGAGCAAATGCCGGCATTGAAAATATTCTGAAAACATTGCCTGGTGTAAATTCAAATAATGAATTGAGTACGCAATACGCAGTCCGTGGAGGTAATTATGATGAAAATCTGGTTTATGTAAATGAAATTGAGGTGTATCGTCCTTTTTTGATTCGTTCAGGACAGCAGGAAGGATTGAGTTTTACAAACACAGACTTAGTTCAGAATGTTGATTTTTCTGCCGGAGGATTCCAGTCAAAATTTGGTGATAAACTCTCTTCGGTTTTAGATATTACTTATAGGAAACCAACACAATTTGGGGCTGTACTCGAAGCCAGTTTTCTTGGCGGAAGCCTTGCGGTCGATGCTGTTTCTAAAAATAAAAAGTGGTCTGCAGTAACAGGTGTCCGTTATCGCAATAATAGTTTGCTCGTAAAAAGTCAGGATACACAAACTAATTATACACCAACATTTGCAGATATTCAGACTAATATTAATTATGATATTTCCAGCAAATGGCAATTAAGTTTTTTAGGGAATATTTCGAGAAATAAATATTTATATCAGCCATTAACACGCGAAACAAAATTTGGAACAATTGATCAGCCTATGGCACTTGCTGTTTATTACGAAGGACAGGAAAAAGATCAGTATGATACTTATTTTGGAGCCATAAAAACAACTTATAAAGTATCACCAACTTTTACTTTGAAGTTTATCGCATCACTTTTTCATACCATTGAACAGGAACATTTTGATATTTTGGCACAATACCGTTTAGGAAATGTTGATGCCGACGGAACTACAAATCCTGAAGACGTTGATTTCACAAAAGGAATAGGAACTCAGCTAAATCATGCCCGAAATGATCTGGATGCCTTAATTGCAAATGCCGAGATAAAAGGTTTTAAAGAATGGAAAGACAATAACCAGTTAGAATTTGGCTTGAAGTTTACAAGAGAATCGATTCGTGACAGGATTGTGGAGTGGGAGGTAATTGATTCGGCTGGATTTTCTATAAATCCGCCAATTTTAGATCTTCCAAAAAACAATCAGCCTTATGAACCTTATACAGGACCGCTTTTACCGTATCAAAATATTCGTGCAACCAATTTTAATGATATAAACAGATTTTCAGGTTACGCACAATGGAATAATAAAACAGAACTGGGTTCTAATCAATTTTGGTATACCATTGGAGCACGTTTTCAAAGCTGGCAGGTTTCAGGTGCAGCTGTTGAAGGTAAAAATCATACCGTTTTTAGCCCCCGTGCACAATTTGCCTTAAAACCAGATTGGGACATGGATATGATTTTCAGGATTTCGGGTGGATTGTATTATCAGCCCCCTTTTTACAGGGAACTTCGTGATAGGAACGGAGAGGTTAATCCGAATGTGAAAGCGCAGCAATCGATACATTTTGTGGTGAGTAACGATTATAATTTCAAGATGTGGAACCGACCTTTTAAATGGGTTACAGAAATTTATTATAAATCACTTTCAGATGTGAATGTTTATTCAATTGATAATGTACGTATTCGTTATATTGCCGATAATAATGCCAAAGCGTATGCACAAGGACTGGACTTTAGGTTAAACGGAGAGTTTGTTCCGGGAACAGAATCATGGATTAGTTTTGGCTATCTTAAAACGGAAGAAAATTATGAAAATAAAGGTTATATTTCCAGGCCTACTGATCAAAGATTAAAATTTGCGATGTTGTTTCAGGATTATATGCCAAATATTCCCAGCATAAAATTATATTTGAATTTAGTTTATAATACTGGTTTACCGGGAGGTTCTCCTTCGTATTCTGATCCTTATTTATATCAAAACAGATTAAACGATTACAGAAGGGCTGATGTTGGTTTTTCCAAAGTTTTTATTGACCAGAATAATGCATCAAAAGCCGTTTGGCTAAAAAACTTTAAAGAGTTGTCATTAGGAGTTGAAATATTCAATCTTTTTAATAATCAAAATGCAATAACCAACACCTGGGTCAGGGATGCTTATTCTAAAAATCAGTATGCAATTCCTAATTACATGACTTCAAGGGTTTTTAATCTAAAATTGAATGCGAGGTTATAAATTTTAAGACATTTGTAAAATCTGAATTTAAAAGTCAGTGACCTAACATTCTATTTTATTGATTATATTTGGATGAAATTAGAAAATTAAGCTATGAAAAAAGTCTTCTATATATCTTGTTCAGTATTAATTATTTTGCTTTCAGGCTGCCGTGAGGAAGTTAAGAAACCAAAAGTCACTTACGATGTATCAAACAAAGTAAGTATTTCAAAAACAGATTCTACTCAGATAGAAATTGCTGATTTGCCAATTCAGATGGAAGGAACAGACTATTTAATTCATCCGGTAGGAGATTTGAGGGTTTTTGAGAAAGGAACAAAATCACGTTACGGATCATCCAGTGTTAATGATGTTAGTTTTACGATTTCTAATTTAGGGGAATTTGAAATTACAGGGTACTTGCAAAATTTGAAATTTCAAAAAACAGATTCAGATTCTATTCGTCCATTATCTGAAAAACCGGTTTTAATTTTAACAGCTACTTATTTAAAAGTGATTGCTGATAAAACACAAAACAAAGTTATGGTGTATACCCTTGCAGATTCAGATACAAATAAAGACGGTAAAATTGATACAGGAGATATTAAAACGCTTTATTTAAGTGATATCAGCGGGGGAAATTTCACTAAAGTATCAACAGATCTGGAGGAATTAGTTGACTGGAGTTTAATCGAATCTAAAAACCGTTTGTATTTCAGAACAATTGAAGATACGAATCAAAATGGTCAGTTTGATAAAAACGATGTTTTACACTATAGTTATATTGATCTGGCTTCAAAAAAATGGGAAGTTGTAAATTATAAACCAATATAGGTTTAAGTTTCTAAGATAGCTGAGATACTAAGATGTAAGCTTAAAATGTCGTAGGCTTAATCAATGTTGTAGAGCTGGACTTCAGTCCGGTTTGAATAATGTTTAAGAAGTGAAAAATTAAATCAAAATATCACTTTCCAAATCAGATTTTCCTATTTCAAATCCAAACCCCAGGCGTTCTACCAATTCAATTACCAATTTTTTATACCAGTTTTCTGATTTGGGATGAATGTACATTTTTTCAATTAACTGGTCAATATCAACATTAATCTTAAGTCCATCGTTCAATTTTAGATTGCTTTGAGAGGTATCTGTAATAATGCGGACTTCGCGTTCATATTGAAAACTTTTTCGTTTAAACAAAAAAGGGAAGAAAGAATCATCAAACGGAATATATTCTTTCTTATAATCAATGTAATTTACCTCGCCAATATATTGATAGAAATTTTTTTCAGGATTAACTGCTTTTTGTAATCTTCCAATTGTAGATTGAATAGCTAATCCTTCGCTGTTTTGGGTAAAAATCTGCCACATGGCAAACGATTCATACTCATTAATATGCCAGCTGCTGACTGCTACTTTTTCACGATGGGTTTTATAATAATTCAAAAATTCAGGATTGTCAATCGCAAGTTTTTTAATCTCTTCAAATGTGGGTTCGCTAAAAGTGCCTTCATACTGATCTTCAAACTTATCAGATCGGGACATAAATAATTTTCTGGAAAGCAATAAATCAAGAAATTAAGACAAGTCTAAGTATTTCCAGATGATTGTGTCGGGATCAGGCAGTTTTATATTGGGATTGTTAAGATACATTTCGAAGAGTTAAACGATTCTGCCGTTATTAGTATCTAAGTTAAAAAATAAACACAGATTAAAGAAATTAAAAAACAGTTTTAATAATTCTTTAATCTGTGAATAGCTATTTAATTACAGTGGGAAATTTTAAGATTCAAAAGATTGCATCGTTACAAGCTTATTATAAGTTCCATTGTGAGAAATCAATTCGTCGTGGGTTCCTTGTTCTACAATTTTTCCTTTTTGCATCACGACAATTATATCCGCTTTCTGAATTGTAGAAAGTCTGTGGGCTATAACAATCGAAGTTCTGTTCTGCATCATATTTTCAAGTGCTACCTGAACAAATTTTTCACTTTCTGTATCCAGTGCCGAAGTGGCTTCGTCCAGAATCATAATTGGAGGATTCTTTAATACGGCACGTGCAATAGATAAACGTTGTTTTTGACCACCGGATAATTTATTTCCGCTGTCACCAATGTTAGTGTAAATTCCTAAAGGCAATTCTTTTACAAACTCAAAAGCGTTGGCGATTTTTAAGGCTTCGATGATTTCGTCATCTGTTGCATTTAATTTTCCTAATGCAATATTAGCTTTAATAGTGTCATTAAATAAAATACTGTCCTGAGTAACCAATCCCATTAATCCGCGAAGAGATTGAAGGTTCATGTTTTTTATGTCTACTCCGTCAATAGAGATTGTTCCGTCATTAACATCATAAAAACGTGTCAATAAATTTGCAATTGTACTTTTTCCGCTTCCTGACTGTCCTACAAGTGCTACAGTCTGGCCTTTTTTAATTTGAAGGGAAAAGTCTTTTAAAACTGTTTCATCTTCATATTTAAAGTTGATATTTTGTACGCTAATGTTGTTGTCAAAAGAGGTCTTTTCAATAGCATCCGTTTTTGATGTAATCGTGTTTTCCTGATTTAAAATTTCCAGTACCCTGTCAGCAGCAGCATTTCCTCTTTTTACAGCGTATGATGCTTTAGATATTGACTTTGCAGGTGTAAGAATATTATAGGCCAGACCCATATAAGCAATAAATGATGCCCCGTCTAATGTTCTTTCAATTAAAACCATCTGACCGCCATACCATAATAGGATGGTAATAACAAGAATTCCCATAAATTCACTTGCAGGCGAAGCTAAGTTTTGACGGTTGCCAATACTGTTTGATAACTTAAAAAAACGTTCGGTTGAGTCCTTAAAAACAGTATAAAAATAGTTCTCAGAATTATAACCTTTAACTACTTTTAATCCTCCAATGGTTTCTTCGATAGTGGATAAAAAGGTACCTTGTTCCTGTTGTGCCTTACTCGATTTCTTTTTAAGCTGTTTGCCGATTAATGAAATAATATATCCTGAAACCGGAATAAAGACAAAAACAAACAGGGTGAGTTTTGCGCTAATAATTAGCATGGCAATTATTGTGAAAATAATCGTTAAAGGTTCTTTTACAATAAGCTCCAATATAGCTAAAAAAGAAGTTTGTACCTCATTTACATCTGCAGAAATTCTTGAAATGACATCTCCTTTTCTTTTCTCAGAAAAAAAAGCCAATGGCAGTTCAAGTGTTTTTTTATACATGGCATTTCGCATATCTCTTAAAACACCATTTCGTAAGAAAGTGATGAAAAACATAGCCAGATAATCGGCCAAGTTTTTTAATAAAAATATAGAAATAATAATAGCAACTATAACCGAAAGCACAAGGCCAGGATTATTTGCGTCTGTATGAGTTGTAATGTAATAACTTAAATAATTCTCCCCATATTCTTTTAAATGTGTAATTCCTTCATAAACAGGCATTACAGTGTTTTTTTTTGTTTTGTCAAATAAAACCTGAATCATAGGAATTAATGCCATAAACGAAAGTGTACTGAAAAGCGCATAAAGTATATTAAAAAAAATGTTTAAGTAAGCATATTTTTTATACGGATATATAAAAGGGACTATTTTTTTGAAATTACTCATTTATTTTGTGGATGTTATTTTCTGCTATAGCTATAGCTCTTTCGAGTTTTTCAAGCAATAATTTTTTTTCAGGTAATTGAGTTAAATAAGCCGAAACTTTGATTTGTTCATCATTGTCCAGCATCAAATAGTTAATCTGTTCAGGAGATTTTTCACTGCACAAAATTAATCCAATTGGTTTATTTTCCCCTTCTTTTTGTTCATTTTTCTCTAACCAGCGTAGATATAATTCCATTTGACCTTTGTAACTTGCTTTAAATTTCCCTAATTTTAAGTCAATGGCCACCAAACGCCGTAAACCCCGATGATAGAAAAGTAAGTCAATATAAAAGTCTTCATCATCAATTGTTATCCTTTTTTGGCGGGCAAGGAAAGCAAATTCACTACCCATTTCAGTAATGAAATTTTGTAATTGAGCCAGAATCGAACTTTCTAAATCTCTTTCGGAATAGCTATCATGTAATCCTAAGAAATCTAAAAAATAAGGATCACGAAATGTTAAATCAGGACTAATTTGTTTTTCGTTTTTTAAAAGAGCTAAGTCATTAATGATAGTTGCTTCCGGTTTTTTGCTAATGGCAGTTCTTTCGAAAAGCATACTGTCGATCCGTTCCTGTAAAGTTCGTACACTCCATCGTTCATGAATACTCATCTGAATGTAGAATTCGCGTTTTATATTGTTTTCGATATAAATTAGAGTTCTAATATGAGACCAACTCAATTTTGCACACACTGTGTGCAAAATTGTAAAGTCTTCAATTGTAGTGTTTAGTTTGACAAAACTTTGTAGATTTCTTTTATTAAAACCTATCCCATATCTTTTTGTTAAAGCTTCGCTTAATGCAGGAATTATTTTCTTTCCATAATCAGCCCTGTCATTTTTTAGAATCTCCTCATTAATGGTTTTTCCGATTTTCCAATATAACAAAGTTAATTCCTGATTAACCGTTTTGGCAACAAAATGACGAGTCTGATCTATTAATCCAATAATAGAATTTAATACTTCAGGCTTGTCATTGCTGTCAATTTTGTCACTCATTTTACTATTTCAATTGCATATCTGCAATGATATTTTGAATTTTTTGATCTAAGAAGGCTTCTGCCGCATCAAAATCTTCAACCGATTCTAATTCAGCATTTACACTAATATAGAATTTTATTTTTGGTTCAGTTCCGCTTGGTCTTGCGCAAATTTTAGAACCATCTTCTGTATAATAAATCAAAACGTTTGATTTTGGCATATCCATCGTGGATTCCTCACCTGTCAATAAATTCAAGGCTACGGATGACTGATAATCTTCCACCATAATGACACGTTGTCCGTTGATCTCTTTCAAAGGATTTTTGCGTAAATCAATCATCATCTGATTAATTTCTTCTAAACCTTCAATTCCTTTTTTGGTCAGTGAAACCAGATATTCTTTATAAAAGCCATTTTCAACATAAAGCTGTAAAAGTTCTTTGTATACAGAACTTCCCGCTGCTTTTGCCTGCGCTGCAACTTCACATATTAATAGGGTAGCCGCTACAGCATCTTTATCACGAACGGCATCGCCAACCATAAAACCAAAACTTTCCTCGCCGCCGCCAATAAACTCAAGCTCAGGGAAATCCTTAATCATTTTGGCAATCCATTTAAATCCGGTTAAGCCAACTTTGCATTCTACACCATAGCTTGTTGCTAATTCCATTATCATCGGAGTCGAAACAATGGTAGATCCAACAAATTGTTTTCCGTTAATTTTGCCTGCTTTTTTCCATTGTTTTAAAAGGAAAGAAGTCATTAAAACCATCGTTTGGTTTCCGTTAAGCAAAATCATTTTGCCTTCGTTATTTCTAACAGCAACACCTAAACGGTCACAATCAGGATCAGTTCCAACTACGATATCCGAATTGGTTTTTTCTGCCAAAGCCAAGGCCATTGTCAAAGCTTCCGGCTCTTCAGGATTTGGAGATTTAACCGTTGGGAAATTCCCATCAGGAATGGCCTGTTCCGGAACAATATGTACGTTCGTATAGCCTGCCTGCGATAAAGTATCCGGAATTGATTTTATAGAAGTTCCATGCAAAGAAGTAAATACAATATGTAAATTATCTTTGGCTTCAGCCGGAGTATTAAAACTCGCATTTTCAATAGATGATTCTATAAATGCTTTGTCGATTTCGGTATCGATATACTCAATCAGGCTTTCGTCTGCGTTGAATTTGATTTTATCGTAATTTAAACTTTCGATTACTTTAATAATAGCACCATCTTCCGGCGGAACAATTTGTCCTCCATCGTCCCAGTATACTTTATATCCATTATATTCCGGTGGATTGTGAGATGCAGTAAGGACGATTCCGCACTGACAGCCTAAATATTTAAGTGCGAAAGACAATTCCGGAGTTGGGCGTAAATCTGAAAACAAATAAACCTGGATTCCATTTGCAGAAAAAACATCAGCAACAACCTTAGCCAAAGTATTGCTGTTATGACGACAATCATAAGCAATAACGACTTTTAAAGGTTGATTCGGAAAAACCTCATGCAAATAATCAGATAGACCCTGAGTGTTTTTTCCAAGCGTATATTTATTGATTCGGTTGTTTCCGATACCCATAACACCACGCATTCCTCCGGTTCCAAATTCCAGGTTTTTATAAAAACTTTCCTCAAGTTCCTTTGGCGAGGTAGTCATTAATTCTTTAACAGCAGCTTGCGTATCTTTATCAAATGTTGGTGTTAGCCATTCGTTTACAGCATTCAATATGTTAGGAGCTATATTCATCATTCGTATATTTTTTATAATTAAATTTAAAATAATAATTTTCAGGAGCTATTTCCTGCTGTCCTTCCAAATCTTTTGCGCCGAACCCCGGCACAAAAGGATTTTCCCTCCCATCAGGGCTAGGGGTTTACGTTAAAAATTGACCTCACGGGCAACCTTATAGCGTGATTCGTTGTTTTTAGTCCGCAAAATAATCTCACCAAGAAAACCTGCCAAAAACAATTGTGTTCCAATTATCATGGCTGTTATTGATAAGTAAAAATGAGGTCTTTCTGTAATCAGGCGGCTTGTTTTATGAATAAACAATTTGTCGATTCCTAAGTATAAAGCTAATAAAAATCCAATCATAAACATAATAGAACCTAATAAACCAAACAAGTGCATGGGTCTTTTTCCAAATCGTGACAAAAACCAAATCGTAATCAGGTCAAGGAATCCGTTAATGAAACGTTCCATTCCAAATTTAGTTTCCCCATATTTACGGGCTTGGTGTATTACCACTTTTTCGCCAATTTTACCAAATCCGGCATTTTTTGCCAATACCGGAATGTAGCGGTGCATCTCGCCCGAAACTTCTATGTTTTTTACAACTGTATTTCTGTAGGCCTTTAGTCCACAGTTAAAATCATTCAGCTCAACTCCCGAAGTTTTTCTGGCAGCCCAGTTAAATAATTTCGAAGGCAGGTTTTTTGAAACAACAGAGTCATATCGTTTCTTTTTCCAACCGGAGACCAAATCAAATTTCTGAGCTGTAATCATTTCGTACAACCCCGGAATCTCATCCGGACTGTCTTGTAAATCAGCATCCATGGTAATAATAACATCGCCTTTTGCTTTGGCAAAACCAGCATGCAAAGCCTGTGATTTTCCAAAGTTTTTCATAAAACGAATCCCTTTTACATTTGGATTTTCATTAGAAAAACTTTCAATAATATTCCAGGAATCATCTGTACTGCCATCATCTACAAAAATGATTTCATAAGAGTAATTGTTGGACTGCATCACCTTAATAATCCACGAATAGAGTTCTTTTAGTGATTCCTCTTCGTTTAGAAGCGGTATAAGTATAGATAAATTCATTTATATTTTTATTCTTGTGTAGTTTTGCTTTTGAAAAATGCTGCTAGAATTAAACCCAAAATAGAGTAAAGAGCAATGCTGAAACCTAATCCTTTAAGTTGTTCTAAAGTTGAAAAAGGACTGGTTTCTTTCATTTTTGCTAATGTTTCATTTATGGCAGAAGCAGGAGTTCCAAATTTTTGTAGCGTTTCAGCCATGTATTTTATAAGGTGTTCACTTATGGTTTCTTTTGCGCCAGGGTCAATTACATTAAATAATAAAACGCTGAATAATGTTGAAATTAAAAGAGCAATTAGAATAGTAATAAAATAGGCTGTAAATGCATCTTTGAAAGAGAAAAATCCATTTAGGTCTTTTTTTGTTTTTGTTAGTAATACAATACCAATTACTAAATAAATAATAAATGTTGAGGCCCCAATCCAGCCTGAAACAAATAATTTTAGATCAATTGCATAAATTGTAGCTGTAATTAACGCTGAAATAACCCCTAAAGTAATTCCATAAGTAATCCCGTTCTTTTTTATAACTTCATTAATCATATTTCTATATGTTTTAAAATTAATCCACAAATATAGCAATTCCCAATATATTCGAAGATAAAAAACCTTTCTGAATTTAACTAAAAAAAAGTGGGTTAAACATTTGTATTTTAAAAAAGAATTGTAAATTTGCAAACTCAAAATAATAAAAGTTTTAAAAACAAAAAGAGTATATTTTGTTTACACCTTTTTCTAACCATGAAAAAGCTTCAAAATGAAAGTGCTTTAAACAATAAATAAAAAGAAAAGATGAAAAAAGGAGTTCACCCAGAAAATTACAGATTAGTTGCATTTAAAGACATGTCTAATGATGACGTTTTTATCACTAAATCTACTGCAGATACAAAAGAAACAATTGAAGTTGACGGAGTTGAGTATCCAGTTGTAAAAATGGAGATTTCCAGAACATCTCACCCTTTTTATACTGGTAAATCTAAACTTATCGATACTGCAGGACGTATTGACAAGTTCAAAACTAAATATGCAAAACACGCTAAAAACTAATAGCTGTTTTTATTCATATAAAAGCCTTCCAATCCGGAAGGCTTTTTTTTGCTTAAATTCTACTGCAAAAAGCGCAGATATCTGCATATGATGTACAAGATTGTTATAAGCTTGAGAATCTTTGCGGTAAAAATATTTGCTATATGTATTATAGTATAAATGACACAAATAAAATATTTGTAACTTTGATCCTGATAACCAAATCAAGATTTTAACAAGTGCCAAATTTATTATTTTTATGAATTACATTCTTTTTGACGGTCCCGTTCGGAATGCTTTATTACCTTTTACTTTTACAAGACCCGTGGCTGATATCCTAATCGGAATTATGACAATTCGTCAAAAATGGGAAGCACGTTTAGGTTCGACTATAACAACTATTACCGAAGAATATTTGTCTGCCAAGTTTCCAATGGTGGAAATGGAGGAAAATATCATGATAAATGCCGCATATTTGCCAAATGATGCGCTTGCCGAAATGATTTCTGATTTAAAGGAAAATCAGGCGATTTTTAAAGGCGATGATGTAATTGCTTTTTTTGCAACCGAAAATCAGGAGGAAGTTGATTTTGATTCGTATGAAATCATTCAATATGAGGATGATTGTTTGACGGTAGAGCATACCTGGGATATTTTCTCTAAAAATGACGCTGCCATTCGTGCCGATTTTGATTTTTTGACAGAAGACAGAAAATCGCAGCCAATTCCGAAAAGTGTAAATGTTATTGCTCCGGAAAATATATTCATTGAAGAAGGTGCAAAATTAGAATTTGTGACGCTAAATGCTTCAACAGGTCCGATATATATAGGTAAGAATGCCGAAATAATGGAAGGAACAGTAATTAGAGGGCCTTTTGCTTTATGCGAGAATGCTCAGGTGAAACTGAATGCTAAAGTTTACGGAGCTACAACGGTTGGTCCGGGATCCAGGATAGGAGGAGAGGTTAAAAACTCCGTTCTGTTTCAAAATTCAAACAAAGGCCATGACGGATTTTTAGGGGATTCTGTCTTGGGCGAATGGTGCAATATTGGAGCAGACAGCAACAATTCAAACCTGAAAAATAATTACGAAGAGGTTAAATTATGGAGCTATGAAACGGAAGGTTTTGCTAAAACCGGACTTCAGTTTTGTGGATTAATGATGGGAGATCATAGTAAATGCGGAATCAATACGATGTTTAATACAGGAACCGTGGTAGGAGTAAGTACTAATATTTTCGGATCTGGCTTTCCGCGCAATTTTGTTCCGAGTTTTTCATGGGGAGGTGCCACCGGATTCACAACTTATCTGACTAAAAAAGCTTTTGAAACGGCCAAACTGGTTATGGGAAGAAGAAATATAGATTTCGATGAAACCGAAGCCGCAATCTTAGAACATATTTTTGAACAAACCAAAAAATGGAGGAAAGACTAAAGGGAATGAGATAATCATTGAAGTTTGAACTTAAAACGATTTAAAGCTTAATAAAGAGTCGAATCTTTATTGGGCTTTTTATTTTTATCTTTTAACTGCAATTCTATTAGTTTTTTTTCTTAAGATGTTATAGTTTTATCCCGTATTTTTCTCTTTTGGGGAATTTTATTGCATTTTTGATAATTATAAATAACAAATAATTTATGGAAGAAGTTGTTGGGTTTTTAAATAGCATTGTATGGAGTAATGCCCTAATCGTTTTATGTCTTGGAGCAGGTCTCTATTTTTCACTACGAACCCGGTTTTTGCAAGTACGCCATTTCAAAGAAATGTTTCGTTTGTTATTTGATGGAGAAAGTTCAGAGTCGGGCGTATCTTCTTTTCAGGCTCTGTCAATGTCATTGGCAGGCAGGGTAGGGACAGGAAATATTGCCGGTGTAGCTACTGCTATTGCTTTTGGAGGTCCCGGAGCATTGTTTTGGATGTGGATGGTGGCATTTTTAGGGGCAAGTACTGCTTTTATTGAGGCAACTTTAGCGCAAATTTATAAAGAAGAAAACAAGGGACTGCTTCGTGGAGGTCCTGCTTTTTATATTGAAAGAGGGTTAGGAATAAAATGGTTTGCTATTTTATTTGCAGTAGTTTCTGCTGTTGCGATGGGAGTTTTGCTGCCAGGTGTCCAGGCAAATTCTGTTGCAGAAAGTGCTCAGAATGCCTTTAGCTTAGATCCTTGGGTTACAGGAATTGGTGTTGCCATAATTTTTGCGGCGATTGTTTTTGGCGGAGTAAGGAGGATTGCCAAATTTACAGAATTGATTGTGCCTTTTATGGCAATAGGCTACATCCTTGCTTCTATTGTTATTGTAGTGGTAGATATTGATAAATTGCCTGGTGTAATTTCATTGATTTTTAAAAGCGCTTTCAATCAGGAAGCTGGATTTGGGGCTGTATTTGGTCTTGCAGTGCAATGGGGTGTAAAACGAGGAATTTATTCTAATGAAGCTGGTCAGGGTTCTGCACCGCATATTGCAGCGGCAGCAAATGTTTCGCATCCAACTAAACAAGGCTTGGTTCAGGCTTTTTCAGTTTATATCGATACACTTTTAGTTTGCAGTGCAACAGGTTTTATGATTTTAATTACCGGAACGTATAATGTCCTGAATCCAGCATTTGGAACAGGAAATGCATCAAAGTTTTTGTACCAGGGAGTTGATGATGTGACTGCGGGAGCTGGATATACTCAAAGCGCGATGGATAGTGTTTTTCCGGGATTTGGCTCTTACTTTGTGGCTGTAGCATTATTTTTCTTTGCTTTTACAACAATTCTGGCATATTATTATATTGCAGAGACGAATGTTTCCTATTTGACTAAAAATTTAAAATCACCAATTGCAAACCATATTCTAAAAATAGTAATGGTTTTGATTATTGTTTATGGAAGCGTGAATACTGCCAAACTGGCCTGGGATATTGGTGATTTAGGAGTTGGACTCATGGCATGGTTTAATATTCTGGCTATTTTCTTATTACAGAAACCAGCTCTGGCAGCTTTAAAAGATTATGAGAAGCAGAAAAAAGAAGGTAAAAACCCTGTTTTTAATCCTAAAGATATTGGTGTGAATAATGCGCCGATTTGGGAAAAATTCAATCCCGATACATCAAAATAAATATTCAAAACGTACAAATATCCGATAAAACTATATTGTTTTATCGGATATTTTTTTTGACTTTTCCCAGATGTTTTTTTAGCTGTAATTATCTGGTTATCTAATTGCCAAATTATCTAATTAATCTATCTTTGCGCCATGAAAAAAGGTTGTCAGATAAACGATTAACCGATTAAACAAATTCACATTAAGTAATGATTACAGTTAACGATATTTCAGTTCAGTTTGGTGGGACTACATTATTTAGCGATGTTTCTTTTGCTATCAATGAAAATGATAAAATTGCCCTAATGGGTAAAAATGGTGCGGGAAAATCGACACTTTTAAAAATAATTGCAGGTCAGAGCAAACCTTCTACCGGAAGTATTTCGACTCCAAAAGATGCTGTTGTTGCTTATTTGCCTCAGCATTTATTGACTAAAGACGGTTCGACTGTAATGGAAGAAGCTTCAAAAGCTTTTGGTGAAGTTTTTAAAATGAAAGCCGAAATTGATGAAATCAACGAACAATTAACCGTACGTACAGATTATGAAAGTGATGCTTACATGAAACTGATCGAAAGGGTTTCTGACTTAAGCGAGAAATATTATGCGATTGAAGAAGTAAATTACGAAGCTGAAGTTGAGAAAATTTTAGTTGGTTTAGGGTTTGAGCGTGAGGATTTTACGCGTCAGACATCTGAGTTTTCAGGAGGATGGAGAATGCGTATTGAATTGGCTAAGATTCTTTTGCAAAAACCAGATTTAATTTTGCTGGATGAGCCAACCAACCACATGGATATTGAAAGTATTCAGTGGTTAGAAGAGTTTTTGATTAATCAGGCAAAAGCAGTTGTGGTAATTTCCCATGACAGAGCTTTTGTAGATAATATTACAAACCGTACCATTGAAGTTACAATGGGAAGAATATACGATTATAAGGCTAAATATTCTCATTATTTAGAATTACGCAAAGATCGTCGTGTACACCAGCAAAAAGCATATGACGAGCAGCAAAAAATGATTGCTGACAATAGGGCTTTCATTGATCGTTTTAAAGGAACGTTTTCTAAAACAGATGCCGTTCAGTCACGTGTTAAGATGCTTGAAAAACTGGTTATCGTTCAGGTTGATGAAGTGGATAACTCCGCATTAAAATTAAAATTTCCTCCGGCAGCGCGTTCAGGACAATATCCTGTGGTGGTGAAAGATCTTTCCAAATCTTATGGAGATCATGTAGTTTTTAAAGATGCTAATATTGTGATTGAGAGAGGCCAAAAAGTAGCTTTTGTTGGGAAGAATGGGGAAGGAAAATCGACAATGATTAAAGCAATCATGAAGGAGATTGGAATTGATGAAGGAAGTGTTGAGATCGGTCATAATTCACAAATTGGATATTTTGCCCAAAATCAGGCTTCTTTGTTAGATGAAAATGCTACTATTTTCGAAACAATTGATGCAATTGCGGTTGGGGACATTCGTACGCAGATTAAAAATATTCTGGGGGCATTTATGTTTCAGGGAGATGATATTACTAAAAAAGTAAAAGTGCTTTCTGGTGGGGAAAAAACACGTTTGGCAATGATCAAATTACTGTTGGAGCCTGTAAATTTATTGATTCTTGATGAGCCTTCGAATCACTTGGATATGAAAACCAAAGACATTATTAAAGATGCTTTGCGTGATTTTGATGGGACATTAATTCTGGTTTCTCACGATCGTGATTTCCTTGATGGATTAGCTACAAAGGTTTTTGAGTTTGGAAATAAACGCGTAAAAGAACACTTTGAAGATGTTGCTGGTTTCTTAGCACATAAAAAAATGGATTCTATGAGAGAAATCGAAAAGTAATAAATTGCATTAACTTTTCTCTTTTCATAAAAAATGCCCCAAATAGTGTATCACTTTTGGGGCATTTTTATTAGTACATTTCTTTAGCCTTTTTTAAAACTCTTTAGAACTACTTTCTATATACATTTCTTTTCCAAAACGGCGCATTGATTTTGAATCAGTAAAATAAGGCAGAACTAATCCTTTCTCAATTTGCGGTTTTTTTGCCGTAGTACCTGTAATTTTAGAAAGAGCAAGGTTTAGTAAAGGCTCAGATGCATCACCCAAAACACCATAAGTGCTTACATATTCGTCTTGTGCATAAGTGGGATTTAATCCGTTTGTGTAATCCCCAAAATTTTGAGCATTTGCGATTTTGAAAGTCAGAGGCTGCATGGCATATTTATGAGTTGGATTAACTTGCGATTTTGAAAATAATGAAGGAGAATCATAAATCGTATTAGAGCCAACATTTTTGCCTAAAGTTGTTTCCCCAATTTGAATTACATTGATATATGGTTTTAAACCATTAATAACCAATTCACTGGCCGAAGCTGTGTTTTCAGTAGTTATAATATAGACTGTATTTAAATTCAAACTATTCAGTGCAGCTCCGCTATTTGTTTTGTTGGTAAATCTTTCATTTAATGATTCTAATTCATCGCTGGTTATACCTGTCATTTGTTTGGTATTATATTGTCTTTTAGAAAATACCTGACCATCGAATTGTCCTGTTATCATACTTGCCAATAGTGTTGAAGAACGAACGGAGCCTCCGCCATTGTATCTTAAATCTAATACTAAATCTGTAACGCCTTCTGATTTTAATTGTGCAAATGACTGATTCAGGGAATCATCATATTCATTGTAAAAACCATTATACATTAAATAGCCTATTTTATGATTTCCTGAAGTTATGGTTTTAGTAATTAAGATTGGATTTTCTTCTAAAATGGTTTTATTTAGAGATACCGATTTACCATTTGCAACAAAAGAGTTGCCGATAAAACTAGCCAAGTTTAAAGTATAACTATCTGAATCCAGTAACAATTTTTGATAATTTGAAACTGTAAGCTGTGTACCATTAACTTTAGTAAACAAATCGCCACGTTTGATATCCTTTTTTGAAGCATCTGAATTAGGAATTATATAGCGAATGTAACCAACCAAATTGTCTGATCCTTCTTCTTGTCTGCTTAGCCTAAAATCAATACCGCTGTTTTTTGTAATACCATTTAATTCCTGTTCTAAAACAGTATAATCGTCTACAATCCAGCTAAAACGATCGATAGCGCCTCCATTTGGATACTTACTTGCCGGTTTGTTTAATAAATCCTCAAATAAATCTTCTGGTTTTGAATACCCTTCTAAAAAGGAATCTAAATCATTCGGACCTGCAAAACGGTTGTCATCTAAATTAGGAACATCGGATTGCCATAAGTAGACCTCATTTAATCCCTTCCAGATGAAATTTTTTATTTCTAAATCTTTTAAAGTGTTGTGCGTCTCCGTGTCAACATCATCATTGTCATTACAAGATTGCAGACTAAATGCAATTAAAAGAAAGTAAACTAGACTTCTTAATATATTTTTCATAGATAAACGTTTCAATATAGTATAAACGTAAAAGTAGTATCTTTAGTTTTAAGTATAATAAAAAAGCAGTTTTTTTTTACAATATTTTTTTCAATTTTCTTGTAACAAAAATAATACTGTCTCGTCTTGACTATATAACTAACCACCACCTTTGATTATAAAAGAATGTAGCTCTAAATTGGTCACAAAATAGTAACAGGATATGTGAATTATGTATGGCTGATCAAATCAATAAATAACCAGATATGAACCAAGTTGTATTTATAGAATTAATAAATCCTTTTAAAGACAAAGTTTTTCGTCTGGCAAAAAGATTATTGACAAGTACTGAAGAGGCTGAAGATGCAACTCAGGAAGTAATGGTGAAGTTATGGAACAAAAAAGACAATTTAGATGGCTATAATAATATCGAAGCTGTGGCGATGACAATGACAAAAAATTATTGTCTGGACCAATTAAAATCTAAAAGGGCAGGTAATCTGAAAATTGCACATAATAATTTTACTGATCGAGAGCCTCAATTGGATAAAAAACTTGAAGATGCAGATAGTTTAGAATGGGTTGAAAAAATAATAAACGAGCTGCCTGAACAGCTTCAAATACTAATTCAGTTACGCGATGTTGAACAATATGAATTTGATGAAATTGCGAAAATTGTCAACATGAATGAAACGGCTATTAGAGTGGCACTTTCGAGAGCGAGAAAAAAAATAAGAGAATCAATGGTTAATACACACAGTTATGGAATTAAATAAAATAGAAAATATATTAGAAAAATACTTTCAGGGAGAAACTAATATTGCTGAGGAAAACGAATTAAAAGAATACTTTTCTTCACCAAATGTTGCGCAGCATTTAAAGCAATATCAGCCAATCTTTGGTTATTTCTCTCAGGTAAAAGAACAAAAAACGACGCATGAAATACCACTACAAACTAAGAAACGAAATGTAGCGTGGTTATCAATTGCTGCTTCTGTTGTTGTTTTACTGGGAATTGGGACCTATTTATATACGAGCGAAAACACAACTCCGGTTGTATCGCAATCAGAATTAGGGACCTATGATGATCCTGAAGAAGCTTTGGCTGCAACGCAAAAAGCTTTGGCTTTATTATCAAAAAAAGTTAATGTAGGTATCGAAAGTGTACAATACATTAAAGAATACGAACAATCAAAAAATAAAATTTTTAAACAGTAATTAAAACGTAATCAAAATGAAAAATTTCATTATAACGCTAGTTTTCGCCTTTGCTACTCACGTATTTTATGCACAAGGAGCATTTGACAAATTTGATGGTCAGGATGACGTAACATCAGTAATTGTAAACAAAAAAATGTTTGACATAATGAGTAAAGTTAAAGTTGATGCTTCTGATAAAGAAACGCAGCAATACATGCATCTTATTAAAAAATTGGACAACTTAAAAGTGTTTACCACTAAAAACACAAAAATTGAAGCTGATATGAAACTTACTGCAGATAAATACATTAAAACTGCAAATCTTGAAGAGCTGATGCGTATCAATGACAGCGGAAGAAATGTAAAAATATACGTTAAGTCTGGTGCCACCGATACTAAAATAAAAGAATTATTTATGTTTATTGATGGGGCAAAAAATGAAGATACTGTTTTGTTGTCTTTAACTGGAAACTTTGACTTAAACGAAATTGCTGTCCTTACAGATAAAATGAAATTACCGGGTGGTACAGATTTAAAAAAAGCCTCTAAAGGCAATAAGTAAGATGAAAGCTAATGTTTTTACCTCAGCGCTTTTAGTATTGCTAACTTTAATAAGTTGTAATTCTGAGCCTTCACTGCAAAAGTATTTTGTAGAAAATACAGAAAATAAGGATTTTATTGCACTTGATGTTTCGGCCAATATTTTAAATGTTGACAAGGCAAAATTATCTACAGAACAAGCAGAAGCTTTAAATTCGTTTGATAAAATGAATATTCTGGCCTTCAAAGCAAATGATAAAAATCAGACACAATTTGAAACAGAGAGGGCTAAAGTAAAAGCGATCTTAAAAAATCCTAAATATCAGGAATTAATGAAGGTTGGTTCGGGAAAAGATGGTGCCTCAGTAAGTTTTGTTGGTACTGATGAAAATATCGAAGAATTTGTAATTTTTGCCAATAGAAAAGAAAATGGTTTTGCTGTAGTTCGTGTTTTAGGAAAAAATATGAATCCAAATAACATTATGACCTTAATGTCGGTTTTAAAAGAATCAAAAATCGATATGGAACAATTAAAGCCTTTACAGGAATTGATTAAATAATATTCACCTTAATTTTTAAGTAACTAAAAGGCTCTGTTATGGAGCTTTTTTAGTTTTAATTATTTGAAGGATTATACTGTATAAGATTCGTTTCGTTTTTATTTTAATGTGAACTGAATTTAATTATATTTGTTGTCTAACCAAAAAAAGATTACAAAATAACATGGTACAAAAAACATCAAATGCCTTTATAGCGGCATCATGGGTAGCTCTTGGAGCAGGGACAATCGGATTTATAGTAGGACTTACAAGAGCTGAAATGCTTTTAAATGAAAAAGGGTATTATTTTACCGTTTTGATGTTTGGGTTATTTGCGGTGGTTTCGCTTCAAAAAAGCGTTAGGGACCGACTTGAAAATCTTCCTGTAACAGACATGTATTACGGTATTTGCTGGTTTGGAACGCTTTTATCAATTGTTTTACTGGTTGTTGGATTATGGAATGCTACTATTTTGCCAAGCGAAAAAGGTTTCTATGCTTTTGCCTTTTTATTAGCGTTGTTTGGTGCTATTTCTGTGCAAAAAAACACAAGGGATAACATGTCATTTAATCAAAATTAAGAAAAATGCCTGAAACAAAAAAAGCTCCAATTTGGAGCTTTTTTCATATCTGAACTTGAGATTATTTACTCAAATACATTTTTCTTCGTGAGTACAATTCGTAGAACTGATCATCTTTCAAATCATCAATAAACAAGATGCTTTCCCCTGTCGATTTCATTTCTGGTCCTAATGCTTTGTTTACATTTTGGAATTTGCTGAAAGAGAAAACCGGCTGTTTGATCGCGTATCCTTTCAATTGTGGATTAAAATCGAAATCAGTTACTTTATTGTGACCTAACATTACTTTTGTAGCGTAGTTTACATAAGGTTCTCCGTAAGCTTTTGCAATAAACGGTACCGTTCTGGAAGCTCTTGGATTTGCTTCGATAATATAAACCGTATCATCTTTTATCGCAAACTGAATATTGATTAAACCTACCGTTTTTAAAGCTTTAGCGATTTTTACCGTATGGTCTTTGATTTGCTGCATTACGAATTCACCTAAGTTAAAAGGGGGTAAAGTAGCATTACTGTCTCCGGAGTGGACTCCGCAAGGTTCGATATGTTCCATAATTCCGATGATGTAAACATTTCCATCAGCATCACAAATCGCATCCGCTTCCGCTTCGATTGCCCCGGCCAAATAATGGTCTAGCAATAATTTATTTCCTGGAATCGATTTCAGTAAATTGATAACATGCTCTTCTAATTCTTTTTTGTTGATTACAATTTTCATTCCCTGACCTCCTAATACGTAAGAAGGACGAATCAATAACGGGAAGTCTAAAGTATCTGCAAGGGCAGAAGCTTCGTCAGCAGTTTCAGCGATTCCGAATTGTGGGAAAGGAATGTTCAATTCTCTCAATAAGTCTGAAAAACGCCCTCTGTCTTCGGCTAAATCAAGTGCATCAAAACTAGTTCCAATGATTTTTACGCCGTATTTAGATAATTTCTCAGCCAATTTTAAAGCTGTTTGTCCGCCTAACTGGACAATAACACCTTCTGGTTTTTCATGCTGAATAATGTCATAAATATGTTCCCAGAAAACAGGCTCGAAGTATAATTTATCCGCTGTATCAAAATCAGTAGAAACTGTTTCCGGATTACAGTTGATCATAATCGTTTCGTAACCACATTCTTTTGCAGCCAAAACTCCGTGTACACAAGAATAATCAAACTCAATTCCCTGTCCAATTCTGTTTGGTCCTGAACCAAGAACTATGATTTTCTTTTTATCTGTTACAATACTTTCGTTATCTACATAACGCTCGCCGTTTGCTTTTTCGATTTCAGCTTCGAAAGTTGAGTAATAATAAGGAGTTTGCGCTTTAAACTCAGCCGCACAAGTATCAACCAATTTAAATACACGGTTGATGTTTTGATCCATACGCAAAGTGTGAACTTCGCTTTCCAGACAATTCATCATGTGAGCGATTTGTCTGTCTGCAAAACCTTTTTGTTTCGCTTCAAGTAAAAGCTCTTTCGGAAGATTTGAAATTTTATAGTTTGAAATTTCTTTTTCTAAAGTATAAAGTTCTTCATATTGTTTTAAGAACCACATATCGATTTTTGTAATTTCATGAATACGGCTCAACGGAATTCCCATTGCAATCGCATCATAAATTACAAACACACGATCCCAGCTTGCAAAAGTCAGTTTCTCGATAATTTGTTCGTAATTCGTATATCCTTTTCCGTCAGCACCTAAACCGTTTCTTTTGATTTCTAATGATTGAGTCGCTTTGTGTAATGCTTCCTGGAAAGATCTTCCAATTCCCATCACTTCACCAACAGATTTCATCTGAAGTCCTAAAGTTCTGTCAGCACCTTCGAATTTATCGAAGTTCCAACGTGGTATTTTCACAATTACATAATCCAAAGTCGGTTCAAAAAGCGCCGAAGTTGATTTTGTAATTTGGTTTTGCAATTCATCTAAGTTGTATCCTAAAGCCAGTTTAGAAGCAATTTTAGCAATTGGATATCCAGTTGCTTTTGATGCCAAAGCAGAAGAACGGGATACACGAGGATTAATCTCTATCGCTACGATATCTTCTTTATCGTCTGGGGAAACTGCAAATTGTACATTACATCCTCCCGCAAAATTTCCGATACTGCGCATCATCAAGATTGCATAGTCACGTAATTTTTGAAAAGTAGTGTCAGATAAAGTCATTGCAGGTGCAACTGTAATCGAATCTCCGGTATGAATTCCCATTGGGTCCATATTTTCGATCGAACAGATAATCACAACGTTGTCATTTTTATCTCTCAAAAGCTCCAATTCATATTCTTTCCATCCTAATAAGGCTTTATCAATCAATACTTCATGAATTGGTGACATTTCTAATCCATAGGTTAGTTTTTCGTCAAATTCTTCTTTACTGTGAACAAAAGCTGCTCCGGTTCCTCCTAATGTAAAAGAAGGACGGATTACTAACGGGAACCCAAATTCCTGCGCAATTTCTTTTCCTTCAAGGAAAGAAGTAGCGGTTTTTGCAGGTGCAGTAGGCACATTTATTCTCGCCAAAAGCTGTTTAAATTGCTCTCTGTCTTCAGTAATATTGATAGCATTAACATCAACACCAATCATTCGAACTCCAAAATCCTGCCAGATTCCCTTTTCATCTGCTTCCAGACACAAGTTTAAGGCCGTTTGCCCACCCATTGTAGGTAAAACAGCATCAATTTGTGGATGTTCCTTCAGAATTTCAATAATCGATTTTGTAGTTAGTGGTTTTAGATAAATATGATCGGCCATAGTTGGGTCGGTCATGATTGTTGCTGGATTTGAGTTGATTAGGATAACTTCAATTCCTTCTTCACGGATAGAACGTGCAGATTGAGATCCTGCATAATCAAATTCACAAGCTTGACCAATAACGATAGGTCCAGAACCTATTATTAAAACTGATTTTATTGATGTGTCTTTAGGCATTTTATTTTTATTGTGTAGTTATATTTAATTTAAATTGGCAGTAGTTTGTTAAAAACCAGAATTTTAACTGCTTTTTTTACCGACAAGGTATAAAAAAAGGCGATACTAAAAAAGTAATCGCCTTATGTATGTTTATACAAACATTATTTTTTGTGTCTAGGTTCGCTAGAAACAGTCAATTTATGTCTTCCTTTAGCTCTTCTACGCGCTAGAACTTTTCTTCCATTCGCAGAAGCCATTCTGTCCATAAATCCGTGCTTATTTCTTCTTTTTCTTTTCGATGGTTGAAATGTTCTTTTGCTCATTGCTTTGTATCTTTAAAATGGTGTCTATTTTCTTCTTTTAGTTTTTGAATATCGTTATTCCAAAACCGAGTGCAAATATACAAAGACTTTTTTTTCTGGCAAGTACTTTAATAAAAATATTTTTAATTCATTTTACTATATTTGCAGTTACAAATATATACCTATTATGTTTCATAAAAATATTAAACTTATTTTAGCCGGACTTCTTGTAGTCGCTGGCATTTGGCAATTTACAGAAAGCAATATCGGGAACGGAATTTTTCTTATTTTGCTTACTGCAATCCCAATTTTCCTTTACTTCAAAAATGAATTTATTCTTTTGGCTTTCCTTAAATTAAGAAAACAAGATTTTGAGGGTGCTAAAAAATGGCTGGCATACATTAAAAATCCTGAAACGGCATTGGTAAGAAAGCAACAAGGATACTTTAATTACCTTCACGGAATCATGTTATCTCAAACCAATATTAATCAAGCAGAGAAACATTTCAAAAAAGCAATCGAACTTGGATTGTCTATGGATATGGATTTAGCAGTAGCAAAACTAAACCTTGCCGGAGTTGCCATGTCACGCAGAAGAAAACTGGAAGCAACTAATTTATTGAACGAAGCCAAGAAATTAGACAAACAAGGAATGCTGAAAGAGCAAATCACGATGATGAAAGAACAGATGAAGAAAATTTAAACTTCTTCAAATTACAATACTTAAAATCCCAAATTCCAAAAGAGTTTGGGATTTTGGTTTTTTATACATAGTTTGCATTTCGACCGGAGGGAGAAATCTCCGCGAGAAGCTCGACAAAGATTGGATTCTTTGCGGAGTTACTTACGGGGATCCCTCGTTCCTCGGGATGACAAGATTGCGCGAAATAACTTGCCTTACACATTACGCGCAAACCTTTGGAATTTGGGATTTAAAAAATTGGAATTTTTAAACTTTTAATCTTCCAAAATAATAGAAGGCAAATTCTCATTCAGCCATTTGTATTTATTCAAAATCATAATATGAGTTCCGCCTTTTACAACAATACAGCTGTTGATATATTTTATAGGAAAAACATCATCCTGATCACCGTGAATATGGATTACTTTTTCGTCGATTTCATTTCTATCCCAACAAATCACAGATTCTACAGCCCATTGCAGATAATTTAAATCTCTGACAGCAAGAAACTTTTCATACAATTTAATACGCTTATTGATTTTTTCGCCAAAAGAAAACTTAGCGAGATTCTCGATATTTAAAATCAACTTCATCGGAATCAGCTTATAGGCTTTTGTAGTTTTTCCAATTTTCATCCTTCTGGGAAAATCTGAATTACTTCTAACACTCGAAATAATAATAACTTTTTGGGCTTCTATATGTTTTGCCATTTCCTGAACCAAGATTCCTCCAAATGAAACTCCAATCAAAACCGGATGCTCATGTTTGATTTTTTTTGTGATTCGAAGTGCATAATCAGATAATGATTCTCTTGGCTGCGGGATTTCCCATTCAAGCAGACAAACTTCAAAAACAGCTTCATCTAATTGGATTCTTTCAAAAATGGCCGGACTAGCTGCCAAACCAGGCATAAAATAAACAGGGATTTTACTCATTGCTGGAAAAGGAATTTAATTACAAGTAAAATTACTTTTTTTACTCATATGCAGAGCAATCTTACTCTTAAATTAGCTATTAAAATAAATAATAGGCAAAATCATTTCTATGTTAATTTAGACTGGTCATTAAAAAATAATTTTATATTGAAAATCAAATGATTAACTTTGCAGTCCCAGGTCTCCGTGTTTATTATTTTTCTAAAATTTTAAATCGAACCAATCGCTCTAAAATCTATATTGTTTTAAACCTGTTAAATATGACAAATTATGGAACCTATTGAAACTAGTATGGCAATCAAAGACAACACTTTTGCAAGACAATTTGAAACCATAGTTCCGGAAGGAATGCTTTCAGTTGAATATTCATTTCAGGAAAAGAAGATTTTTCTAACTAAAATCAATACGCCAGAAGGTTTTGAAAATCAGGATTTAATTAATGCGTTGCTTAAAAATATCATGGAGATTGTCATTGAAAAGAAATTTAAATTGATGCCCATTCATCCAAAAATTGTATTGTTTATTAAAAAAAATCCGGAATACAAAGAATTACTTCCGCCCGGAATCAGGATTTAAAAGATCAATTTCAATAAATAGAGGACATTGAAATTTGAGTTTATAAAAAAAGGCTTTCTGAGATGAAAGCCTTTTTACCAAAAACAAAACCAAACTAATTTATAACTATTTTTTTAACTGTTTTTTTATCCAGAATTGTTACTTCAAATAAATAAGTGCCGGAATTTATATCAGAAACCGCGATTTCGTTGTAATTTGCTTTCGGGAAGCTTTTTACAATTCTGCCGGTGATATCATAAATTACGAGGCTGCTTTCTTCATTACTATTTAGGTAAATATTATTTGAAGCAGGATTTGGATATAATGTCACGGAGTCAATAGTAAAGTCTTTATTCCCTAATGTTTCTGTCTTTTGATTAATCACACCTATGCCATTCAAATCAAATCCACCTGAAGCAAAAGGAGTTGAATATGGATCATTAATAATGTTTGCAAAACTATCATAAGATGCGAACGATGGATCAATTGTCCCTATAACATCAATTATTTTGACATGTGTAATATTATTTTTGTCTAATAGTAAATTATCAGGGATATCAGACAAGTCAAAAGGGGTTCCGTAACCACTAATATATTTTCCAGCGAGATTATTGATATATCGGCAGTCAATTCCTGTAAAGGCGCCAACCTGCGTATTTGTTTGTGTTTCACTGTGAGATGGGAATCTAAAAAAATTAACTCCATCTGAACTTACTTCAACAAAAGCCAGCTCTAAAAAAGCAAACCCCTCACCACCAGTTTTGAATCCATTTTCAAAAACGGCAAAATCAAATCCTGGGCCATTAGCAATTGGAGTATCAAAAGTTAGGGTTGCGCTTCCGCCGTCTCCTAAACTAACAATATCAGTTCCGGAAGTTCCACCTTTCATTCCGTTTGATGGTGTTCCGGCAGTTGCCATAGGGCTATTTGAAAGTGCAATATCCTGCGGTCCTCTTTCTACAGTAATTCCTGTTGCCCAGCCTATAAAAGCGGAGCTGTTTTTAGCGATCGCTGTTGTACCGATTTGGCCAGCCGCAGGAGCATAAGATTGTGCATTTATTATTGTTGAAGTAATTAATAAGCTAAATAGTAATTTTTTGATCATATCATGTTTTTTGAAATGCCCTTACATTTTTATAAGGGCATTATAGTTCTTATTAATGGTTTGAATAAAATCCATTTGGTCCTCTACCGACTGTAAGAGTTTTTAATACAGTTCCAGTTGAAGAATATACTGTAACAATTCCGTCTGCACTAAATCCATTTGCATTGCCAGAATAAATCTTACCGTCTATAACTCCAAAACCGTAAAATGTAGAATATTGTACGTAGGTAGTGGTAAATATTGGAGTTGTGCTAAAAGTTGTAGCATTTAGATCCATTTCGTAAACGTTTCCATCTTGGGTATAATAGATTTTACTTCCATCAATATCCATATTTGATGCTCCTTTTAAGATAATAGATTCTATAAATGTAGTAGTGTCAGTATTAGTGTCGATTTTAAATAACTTACTTTTATTATCATTTCCACACAATACATATACACTTCCGTTTTTTTCCTCAATAGAATTTATACCCTCTTCTACTGTAATCGTCGATACAGCATTTGTTGAGAGATTAACAACACTAACTTCATTTCCGCTCCCATAAGCACCATTCATTACATAAAGTTTACCGTTTGCAGC
>CBFGNY010000031.1:0-32516 GCA_965650235.1 uncultured Flavobacterium sp.
AAAAATACTAGCAGAAGACGGCGCCGATATTAATTATGAAGACCATCAGGGTGAAACGCCATTGTTTTTTGGCTGTCTTCAAAAGCAAAAACAAACTGCTTTGTATCTTTTAGAAAATGGTGCCGAAATTACCAAAAATGATAAATACGGAAATAGTCTTTTACATTTAACAGTTCAAACTGCTCAAGTTGAAATTGCAACAAAGTTGCTTGAAGCAGGAATCGATGTTAATCTTCTGAACAACAATGGAGAAACACCGCTTTTATTGGCTTCTACAAAATTAAACAAGGAAATTATACAGCTGCTTTTAGACAAAGGTGCTGACATTAATGTTACCGACAAACAAGGAAATACGCCATTGCTATATGCCTGTTATACCAAATCGATTCCTATGGTTACCCTGCTTCTTGATAATGGCGCTGCGATCAATCATACTAATCACGCAGGTGAAAATGCACTTTTAATTGCCTGTTTTGAAACCAACAGAATGCTCGCTAAACTTTTAGTCGAAAGAGGTGCAGATGTTTTTGTCTCAAACAACAATGGCTATTCACCTATTTGGTACGCTTGCGCAAATAATCAGAAGGAAATTGTCTCTTTATTTTTAGAAAATGGCGTTGATGTAAACTACAGCAAACCTATAGCGGAAGATACTTCGTCAATGAATGATTATCTGGATTGGGTTGTGAGTGCCACCAATCTTTCAAACGAATCTAGTTTTACGCTAAACAGCTCTTATACTTACGGTGGAGAAAGTCTTTTGCATGTGGCCACTAAAAAAGGCAATTTGAGCATGGTAAAATTACTGACTGAAGCCGGAGCCAATATAAATATTCAGGACGAGTCGGGCAATACGCCTTTACATTACAGTACGGCAAACGGCAAAAAAGATGTAGTGAAATATTTGATTGACAATAAAGCAGATGCTTCAATTGTGAATGTGAAAGAACAAAAAGCTATTGATTACTCTAACGTAAAAGGCTTTAATGAAATTACCGAATTGATTCTGAAATATGCTCCTTCCGGAACTGTTGTTACGCCAATTCACAAAGAAGAACCACCAAAAACAGATTCAGGAGGAAATTCTATGGAAAACAAGAAAAAGGCCTTATTAGATCTGAAAGAACTTTTGGATGCCGGAATTTTAACTTCGGAAGAATTTGAAAGTGAAAAGAGCAAAATTTTAAAATCATAAAACAAACTTAAAAATGAAAAAGTCCTTAAATAACTCTATCATAGCATTAATATTAATCGTTGCGAGTCTAATTTCTACCTCTTGTACGAATCTCTCCCCTGAAAAAACTTTTGAAATTGCTGCTTTGAATACAAATTTGTTATCCCGCTTTGGAAGCAAAGACATCAATTATAAACTGGAATCTGAACCTCAGGTGTATGATGAAAGCAAAAAAAACATGGTTCCTTCTTCTTATTACGATTATTTTAAATTTGACATCGCTAATTTAGAAACTCAATTTAACAGAATTAAAGAAATAGAGGAAGATGATGATAACAGAGAACTTCTTCAGGCATCTAAAGATCTTTTCGGGTATGCAATTGCTAAACAAAAAGAAGGTTATCTGCCAATTGCTAAAATGAAGGATGAAAAGGCTTCACCTGAACAAATACAAAAAGCAATAGCAGATTTTGATGCTTCAACTCAAAGCGATATCGATGCTAAGTTTATAAAACTAATGAATGTCGCAAAAGCATATGTTGAAAAGCATAACATTAATGCCAAAATTGGTATTTAATAATTCTAAAATTATTCAACCTGAATTTTATAAAATTTTTAAACAAAAAAATATTTCTAGAATATGACAAAGAAATACTTGTCAATTGTTGGGACAATTCTAATAATGTCTACCATTATCTCCTGCAAGGACTCCAAAAAAACTGATAAAGAGTTGAATACAGAAGTTACGGAACTACAAGAGATTCCCGAAGTTGAAGAATCAACAACCGAAACCAAAAAAGATATCACAGATTTTATACCTAAAAACTATGTCTCTTTCGATACAATTTATGGCGATCTCAATAAAGACGGATTAGAAGACTGTGTTCTCATTATTAAAGGCACAGATAAAAGTAAGATCATTGAACACGAATATCGCGGCAAATTAGACCGTAACCGTAGAGGAATTATTGTACTGTTCAACAAAAATAAAGGCTATGAACTAGCAGTTGAAAATTATGATTGCTTTTCTTCTGAAAATGAAGAAGGCGGCGTTTATTTTGCCCCGGAATTATCTGTTGAAATAGATAAAGCAAAATTACATGTTAGTTATGGTCACGGAAGATATGGATATTGGTCTTACATGTTCAGGTTTCAAAACAATGATTTTGAGCTTATTGGGTATGATGGCAGCTATAATCGTGGTCCAATAGTGATTACAGAAACAAGTATAAACTTTCTAACCAGAACTAAGATAGTAAACCATAATACTAATGAAGATGCTGAAGAAGAAAATGAAGTTTTTGAAAAAACTGTAACAAAAATCAGCAAAAACAAACTTCTTAAATTATCTGAAATTAAAGATTTTGATGAACTTAATGTTTCGGAAGAATAAAATAAAAATAAAAACCCTATTCTATGTACTACAGAATAGGGTTTTTTTTTACTGTCCTCTTAAATTTCCTTGACAGGTAATAATTTTACCGGACATATCTTAGCGGACTAAAGGCTCATATTTACCAACAGGAGCCGGGAGCGATTATTAGAACTTATGATTATAATCTATTCTATAATCTTATATATTTTATCAGACAATCTAATTCTGAACGGAACTTCAAAAGTAACTTTTTCTCCGATTTTAGCAGCTGAAGTTTCAACTCCATTTACGATGAATTTCTCTAAAACCAATTCCTGATTTCCAGTTGTAGGTCCGGAAATTAATATTCTATCCCCAATCTTTACTTCGTGATTTTCAACTGTAAACTGCCCAACTTGTGCTTTTACATAATAATGCTCGGCTTTACCAAGCAATACTTTTTTAACTTTTACTTTTTGGCGGATATCAGCAGGTTTAGGTTTAGTGGCTGCAGCCAATGCTGTATCTGCCAGTTCTCCAGAATGTTTGAATTTTAAATTTTCTGATTTCCCTTTTCTGAAAACTTTATTTCCTACTTGTTTACCAGCTCTTAATCGTACCTGGTCTACTAAAGGCATGTTTACAACTTCAAGACACTCTGCAGAACAGCAATTTTGCATAGCTGACTTACACTCGTCACATTGAATGAATAATAAATGACATCCGTCATTTTCACAATTGGTGTGATTGTCACAAGGTTTTCCGCATTGGTGGCATTGCGAAATAATATCTTCGGTGATTCTTTCGCCCAGACGATTATCAAACACAAAATTTTTCCCGATGAATTTGCTTTCTAAACCTTCTTCTTTAAGCTGTTTGGCGTAATTGATGATTCCGCCTTCTAATTGAAAAACATTTTTGAAACCCTGATGTTTGAAATAAGCACTGGCTTTTTCGCAACGAATTCCACCTGTGCAATACATGACCAGGTTTTTATCTTCTTTGTGATTTTGAAGCTGTTCGTTGATTATGGGCAGACTTTCTCTAAAAGTTTCTACATCAGGTGTAATAGCATTTTTAAAATGCCCCACTTCACTTTCGTAATGGTTTCTAAAATCAACAACAATTGTATTTGGATCATCCAGAATTTCATTGAATTCTTTAGCTTTCAGGTGAACGCCTATGTTTGTTACGTCAAAAGTTTCATCATTTAAACCGTCGGCAACAATTTTGTCCCGAACTTTAATCGTCAGTTTTAAAAAGGAATGGTCATCATGTTCTACCGCTTCATTCAATCGTATGCCTTTCATGAAATCATAAACTTCAAGAGTGGCTCTAAAAGCTTCCAGGTTTTCTTCGGGAATACTCATCTGAGCATTTATTCCTTCGGTGGCAACGTAAATTCGGCCTAAAGCATCGAGCTTGTTCCAGGCCAGAAATAAATCATCGCGAAATTTTTTGGGATCTTGAATTTTGGCATACGCATAGAAAGACAGCGTTAGTCGCTGTTTACCGGCATCATCGATCATGATGGCTCTTTCTTCTGCGCTCAAAGTGTTGTACAGTTGCATGCTATAAACAGTTTTAAGTTTAGAAATTTTTTGAGTGGCAAAGGTAAGGAAAAAGGCTCAAAGCGACAAAAGTTCTGAGATACTGAGATACTGAGTTGCTAAGATTCTAAGCTCAACTAAACTTCTTAAAATTTTTGATTTTTAGCCCGGATGGGAGCGGCATCCTTTTGTGCCGGGGTTCGGCGCAAAAGATATAGCGGACAGCCGGAATAGCTTCTAATAAAAAAAATACTGAGTGGCTAAGGTGCTAAGATTCTGAGATTTTAACTGCTTGTAAAATTTAAATTAGCTCCAAATAAAAAGACTGCCTATAGAATAGACAGTCTTTATATAGCTTAGCAGCTTAGAGTCTTAGAACCTTAGCAACTTAATTAACAGAACTCGTTAAAAGCATCTTGTAAATTCTCAGCAATTAATTCAGCCGGACGTCCTTCGATATGGTGACGCTCTAACATGTGAACCAATTCTCCGTTTTTGAACAAAGCCATAGAAGGCGATGATGGAGGAAAAGGGAACATATGTTGTCTTGCAGCATCAACTGCTTCTTTGTCAACACCTGCGAAAACTGTGATTAAATGATCTGGTTTTTTAGCGCCTTCTAAACTCATTTTAGCTCCCGGACGTGCGTTTCTTGCAGCACAACCACAAACAGAGTTTACAACTACTAAAGTGGTACCTTCAGCTTTGATAGCGTTATCTACAGCGTCAGCACTATGTAAATCTTGAAAACCTGCAGCTGTTAATTCAGCCTGCATCGGTTTTACCATTTCTTCTGGATACATATTTTTTATTTTTAAATTTTACTTTTGATTTGCAAAGTTACAAAGTTTACTCGCAACTAGTTCATTTGAGGTATAAAGTTTTGTTATAGTCCGATTGATGAAAGAAGCAACTTAAGAGTTAAAAACAATCAATTAAAATTTAATTTGGTAAGGATACGTTTCGTAAATTGTATTGTCCTCATTAATCGTGTACCCTTTTGCAGCATCTTCTTTTGCAACATTAAACAAAGCTAAAACCTCTTCTCTTGGCTTTCCTTGTTTGAGCCAACAAAATGCCTTGTAATATTTGGCATCTGAAAACTCGGGATAAATTTTTAATGCTTTATCAAAAATAGCAATGGCTTCGTCCCACTTTTTCAATTCATACTTCGCAATTCCCTGGTAAAAATATGCTGTTGGATGTTCTAATTGCTGTCTGTTTTTATAAATATCAACAACATAATCATCAAAAAGTTTTTCTGCTTTTTCGAATTCATTTAATTGCAGATAACAAAGTCCGATATAAAAACTATAGGTGTGGTCCATTCTGTATCCGTTTCCATACAGTTTTATGCATTCTTCGAAATCTATAATCGCTTCACTATAATTCTTTGTAAAAATGCATTTCATAAAGCCACGATACGGAAGCCATTCCTGTTTATTATACAAAACGGCATTGTTTAAATATGGCATTCCAACTTCGTATTTTTTACATTTAAAATACGGCATTGCTTTTTGTTGCCACAGATAAGCGACTGTGCTGTCTTTTTTTAAACCCTCATCAAGACAATTCTGCCATTCGGTCATTTCAAAAACATAATTATGCTTATGAGCACAATTGGTCAGAAACTCTTCAATAATTGCGTCATGTGCTTTATTTGTTGAAACTTGTGCAAGGGATATAAGTGTAGAAAGGAGACAAATTCCTAAAGTAATATTTTTCAAAGGTTTTGTTTTGATTAAATTTATTTTGAAAGAAAAATCACTCTAAATAACGCTTTTAAAAACGGAATTTTAGGACACTTTAAAATAACTTTAACATCTTCAATGAAATTGGTTTCTTCATCTAAAAACTTAAAGATCAAAGCGGGATTTCCATTTCTAAACATTGAAGAAAAGATAGAACTTCCCAGTTCATTATGGCGATGCAAAATATCCAAAAGCAATAAATCATACCACCAAAATTTGCTTTTTTTATGGAATGATGCCATTTTAAAGTTATCCTTTTGAAGAAATTCAACCAACTGTGAAGATTTTTTATCCGAATTGCTAAACGTATAACCTGTACTTGCTTTGGTCCAGCCGCCGGCAGTGCCAATATTCAGAACTCTTTTTGTATTCTTTTTCCAAAATGGGAAACAGGTCATTGGGATACTGCCCTGCTCCTTTTCTAAAATTTGATATTGGCTTACGCCGAGTTTATTCAGGTAGATTTGAATTTCATTTTCGTATTCTTCTTTTGGAAGCAAATTTTCCGAAAATAGCGTATATTCTACCAAAGCTTCGGTTTTGGAAGTTGGTAAAACATACATAAAACGTGTGTTTCCTCTTTGTTCTACCGAAAAATCCATGAAAGTGGCCTGATCAGGATTGAAGATTTCTCTTTCACTCTTTACAAACCAGCCCACAAAATGCTGCCGCAAAACGGGATATTGAGTTTGATTTAAAGCTAAAGCCTTCGTGTAAATGCTGTTGAATAAATAATCACCTGTATAACGATTGGCTTCGGTTCCCACAAAAACATGGGTTTCGAGTTCGTTGATATCGGTTACTTTTTCATTTAGAAAAGTAATGTTGGAATGTTTTGAAAGTTCATCAAAAACTAAATTATAGAAATCCAGTCCCAGAATTTGATTGTATTGATAAGGCTTTAATTCTAAATCGCGTCTAAAATTTTCATTTGCAAACAAAGCCGAATCCCATTTTTTTGAAATAATCGAATGCCATAAAGTTTCTTCTTTTGCCCAAAAACACCAGGTTCTGTCATTGGTTTTCTTTGCATTTTCATCCAACAGCAAAATGGATTTATCAGCAAATCTTCCAGATAAAACCATTTTATAAAGGGTCATCAAAGACGCTAAGCCTGTTCCTGTAAAAATGTAATTGAAATGTTGGATTTGCGAAGAATTCATCCTCAAAAATACGGAAATTTATTCTTGCAATTTTTCTAAAAGCAGTTTAAAATCTTTTGGACTGAGGTAATTGTTATACTGCAAAATAATTTCATTTTTCTCATTCAAAACACACAAAACCGGATAAACTATAGGGCATAAAACAATCCTTCCAAGTTAAGTAAACCAAAAAAACCCCGAAAAACCCCGAAAAATCAAGCGTTCACAACAAATGAACGCTTTTTTTATGTTTAATCGAATCTTCCAATAAGGGTTAAATATCTACTCATTAAATACCCCTTAAATGACGCATAAATACTTTTAGGGCGGGTTATCTGTCTATTTTATAGTTATTACTGCTTAAATAGCCTTAAATAAGGGTTTAAATCGTATTTAAACGCTATTTCATTGGTTTATTATGGTTGATTTCTAAGCTAATCTTTAAATTTATCTAATACAAACATATTTGTGAAAAAACGCTATAATTTAATTATTGGGTTGCTTTATGGGTTGCTTCTTGGATTGCTTCAAATTAGTTTTTAAAATAACTATGTACAACCCCGAAATAGCACTTTTATATTAAAAATATGCGCTAAATTATAGATAACAATACCCCAAAAACTACTTTATTTATATATAAAATTAATTAAAGTTTTAAAAATCAACACATTAAACATTTAACTCATTGAATTAATTCTAATACTTGCCTTAATTAAGGCTAAAGCTTTTACTTTTTTAAGCGAAACATCCCTGTCTTGATGATGCTGGTTTTGACTAACTAATTTTATATATCCTTCTTTTTCAGATTTCTTAATATACTTTACCATTACCATCTCATCACCATGCTCAGTAATGCTAATAAGGTACATTTCACCCCAATAGATACCATCATCAATATTATGGATCTGTTTATACATAACAATATCACCACTTTTTAAAAGCGGGTACATACTATCACCTGTTATATAAACAGCCCCGTCACATTTTGGCAAATTAGGTATTTGTATAAAATCAACTGGTTTTGTTTCTCTACTATCACGGAATAAAGAAACGATACTTGCAGAAGCTTCAATATTATACAACGGTATAGCTTGGTTTTCGACATTCTTATCTGTTTTTAATCGATAAACATGATCAGTTGCCTCGATTTCAAGTCCTGATTTTTTTTTATAGTCGCCATTTCCTGACAAAAGCCAGTTCATATCAAGATTTACAAACGTGTTTGAAATATCCAATAACATTTGGAAAGAAGGCTTTGCATTTGGATCTCTTTCCAGTCTATACAGCTTCTCAGCTGATGTATAACCCATCTTTTTAGATAATTCCTGTAGGTTCTTAAGACCATTTATTTCGCATATCACATGCAATCTTTCAAAAAAATTTGTGTTTTTTTCCAAAATTATTTGTTTAAGTCAAACTTGTTTGTATTTTTGTCCTGTACAAAAGACAAATAAACCGATGAGCAAACCTACGAAAAAAAGAATCTTCTACAATGAGAAAATTCTGGAACAATTAGAAAAAAAATACGGATTTACAATTGACTATATCAGAAAGTGTCTTCGTGGTGATCGTACAGGTGTAATGCCTGACCAAATAACTAAAGAATATAAGTCACTTGAAGCTGCTTCCAATGCAGCAATAGAATTAAAAGCAAACCTACCAAAGTAATGAAGTCAAATCCATTTGAATTTTACAACAATAAGCTTGGAATCAAAATCAGTTATCTGATTTGTGATAAGAATCCAAATTGTGAAAGTTTATCACTTATCACATACAACGCTTTACATCGTCGTATGAATTCTAAAACGTGTTCTGAAAAACAATTACGTAGAGCTTCATTTAACAATGATGCCTTAATTGAATTTGATACGCTTTCAAGAGAATGGAGAGATAACATTACAATAAAGTTTGGAAGTCCTAAAGAAGAAATCAAAAAAAGCTGGTTTGCGGATCATTACGAAGCTGACAGAAAAGCATTTGATTTTTTTGCAGCTTATATGTATGGATCTGATAGCAAAAAATTAAATGTTGATCTAATTGAGGTTTACACTTACAACGCATCAGTTTTAAATACGGTTATCAAACTAAAAACCAATAGAAAAGCTTATGCAAAAGCTCTGGGTGTTACAAAACTTGATATCTGGGAAAGTTTGACAAAAGATGTTAACTCGTTTCGTGATGTTAATCACAGTTTACCAACCACTTCAAGAGGTTTAAGAATGAAAGTTGACGAATATTTAAAGCATGGTTATGTTTCAATAATATCGGGAAAACTTCAAAATCAAAATGCATCGAAACTAAAAGAAAACGAGCAAATGGCTTTAGTGGATGAACTTTTAGCAAAGCACACAAATTTAGACAATGTACAGGTTGCAAATCTTTACAATACGGTTGCTGAAAGATTGGATTGGAAAACAATAACCTCTCAAACTGTAGCTAACAGAAAAGAAGAAAAAAATCTTGTTGTTTTTGCTGGAAGAAATGGAAGTAATGCTTTGTCAAATAGTGTTTTAATGCAAAATAAACGAACAGCACCGACAAAACCAATGTTATACTGGACACTTGATGGCTGGGATGCAGAACTTTTATATCAATCGACATCAATTAATAAAGATGGTCATAAGGTTACTACTTACACGAACCGTTTAACGATGGTTACCGTATTAGATCCATTCAATAAATACCCTGTTGGTTATGCGATTGGTACACATGAAACACCGGAGTTAATCAAAGAAGCTCTTAGAAACGCAATTCAGCATACAAAAGAATTATTTGGATCCTTTTACCGACCATATCAATTGCAATCAGATAATTATGGTCGTGGTGCATTAAATCCGTTATATGAAGCTTGTTCAGTTCATTATACACCTGCAAAAATCAAAAATGCAAAAGCAAAAGTAATTGAACCGTGGTTTAACAGATTTAATAAAGAATACTGCCAAATGTTTGATAACTGGTCAGGTCATAATATGACATCAGGCTCAAAAAACCAGCCTAATGATGAAGTACTGAACAAATTAAGACATCAATTTCCAGACGAAAACCAATGCAGACAGCAATTAATAATGTCAATTGAAACTGATCGAGCAAAGAAACAAGAAAAATATATAAATCAATGGGATTCGGTTCCTCTGGAACTAAGATCAGAAATGCAATTTGATATGTATTTAAGAATGTTAGGAAAATCAACAGGTTTCACCAACAGAATGCAACCTGAAGGATTAACACCAACAATCAACGGTCAAAAAATGTTTTATGATTCTTTCGATATCAATTTTAGGAAGTTATCACATTTAGACTGGTCAGTAAAATACGATCCTTCAGATTTATCAAAAGTATTAGTAGTAAATGCAGATTCTAAAGACGGAAAATTAATTCAAGAGGTTGGAACGTACCAATTTATACTACAAGAGAAATATATGCAGCCGATGGCACTTGCTGAACGTAATGAAGGTGATGCTCTTAAACTTCAAGAAGTAAAAGGATATAACAACGATGTGATGCAGTATATAACCGGAGAAAGGCAACAAAATGCGGACTTATTACAAGAATTATTTCAACGTCCACAACTCGAAGATACACTGGCAAAATTAATACTGGTTGATTCACGAGGTCAACATAAAGACAGGCGGAATGATAATCGTTTAGCCGAAAAAACGAAACAACTTGTAGAAGTTCACGCCCAAGAAATTCAAAAAGAAAACAACCAAAATTGGTTACATCAACAAACCGAGTATAACAAAAGCAAAATTAACCTAAACGATTATTTATAATGGAAAGTACAACGAAACAAACAATTGCAGCTGAATTATTAAAGTACATGGAAACGCACCAACTTTCACAAGCAGGTGTATCAAAAAAAACAGGTGTCAGAAAGGAATACATAAACATTATTCTAAAAGAGAATAGCAATTTCATGTACGATGCCGGAAACAATAAACAAGGTTTAATTCCTGCAAGCCATTTTCATGCACTTGCTGAGCTATGTGGTTATTCTTTTGAAAAAGTATACTGGGAAACTCAACCAACACCGCAAACAATAGCAATTTTAGCCAATTTAAAAGAAGCAAAGGATCACGGTGTTACAAATGTGTTCTTTGGTGAAACTGGATGCGGAAAAACGCATACTGTTAATTTGTTTGCTTCAAAAAATCCAAATGACACTTTCGTTGTAACTGTTGGTAGCTCTGACAATCTTGGAGATCTTATTGAAAAGATTGTTGATCAAATCAAAATCACAACTGGGAAAACCAAAAGCGCAAAAATTAGAGATATTTCAAAAAAGATGCGTGAATTAAAAGCACAAGGTTACACACCACAATTGATTTTTGATGAAGCTGAATACATGAAACAACCTGCTTTGTGTGCAATGAAAGAACTGTATGATAATTTACAAAATTACTGTTCGATTGTATTGGTTGGTACTGATCAACTTCGTGAGAACCTTGATAAGCTAAGAAAAAGAAACAAAGCAGGTATTCCACAATTTTACAGACGTATCAAATTTGGAATCCGTGTACTTCCAAACATTGACAGAAGTTTTTCAATTTTTATTCAGGACATCCAAGATAAAAACCTTCAAAAATTCCTTAGAAAGCATTGTGACAATTATGGAGAGCTTCACGATTGCTTAGTTCCGGCAATGCGAGAAGCCGATAAAAGTCAAGAACCATTAACAGAACAATTAGTTCGAAAGGTGTTGAATATACATGAAAGCATGTATGTCTAAAGTAAAACTTAAAAAGGCTTTAACGGTCGCAAATGTTGTCAATCAAAAAGTAACGCTCATTGAATTTTCTGAACATGCCAAAGAACTTTATCAAGCTTTTGGAAATCCTCAAAACAAAGGTATTTGGTTTGTTTGGGGTGGATCTGGGTCAGGTAAATCAAGTTTGATATTGGATATTATAAAAGCATTGTGTAAAGATTTAAAAGCTATTCATAACGAACTGGAAGAAGAACTTGATGACATTGATTTTATAACCAGAATCGAACGAAAACAAATGCACGATGTCGAAGATAATTTTCTAACCGCATCTTACAATTATGATCAGCTAAACGAATATTTAGACAGACGTGACAGTGCAAAAGTTGTGAGTATAAATTCAGCTGGTTACTTCTTTGAAAGCATTCAACAATATTATGACTTCGCCAAAAAGTACAAAGGAAAAAAGATCATAATTATTTCAGGATTAGCAAAAGGAAAGAATCCTTTTTCAGATTTAGAATTGAAGATCATGTATGATGCGAATAAGAAGATTTTTTGTGATGGTTATCTCGCTTCATGTAAAGGTAGGACAATAGGACCAAATGGAGGATCATACATTATTTGGCAGGAAGGATACGACAAATTAAACGGATTAGATTCAAATTAAAAAAACTAAGTCATGAATAACAAAAACAAAATTATCGATCATTTACAATTAACATCAGAGCAATATGATGAAAGATTATTTCAAATATTTTGGTGTTGGTGTCAAAAGTTTGGCAAAACTACAAATCATTCACAGCAGTTATTAGCCAATCATGGAATAGCAAAATGGTGGCATACCGAGTATGAAAAAATAGAAGCAAAGTTTATTGAAGCAATACCGTATTTACCGCTTCATACAAACAATTTAGAATATCATTATTTCGGCTTTATCGATCAAATGAAGACAATTTATCCTAAACCTTTAATAGATGCCATTTCGGCTAGTGTAAAAAAAGAAGAAATCAAAATAATTAAACAGCTCCCAACTTACTATGCGAACTAAAACCCAATTAAAGAATAAAAAATCCGAATTAGAACAATGGTTGATGGACAATCCAAACCATGCAGATAGAAGTAAAATTCAATCTGATTTAAATAATGTTATTAAAGAACTCATAGAAAAAGAAAAATGATAAACTCAACCATAACCGAACAAGAAGCTCAAAACCGCTTGGATTTCTTGAACATTATAAACTCCTTTTTGTTTGAAGATGTACCAGTTAAAGTTAAAAATGAAACTCAGTACCGAAAGCGAAACATCCTTACAGATGGCGAAAAAATTTGCGTAAGTCAGGAGCGGGCTGCGATAAGGGATTTTCTCTCTTATAGAAAAGGAGAAATCGACAAAAACCAAGTGCGTCAATATACGGTTTCAGCAAAAATTGAAGAAAAAATAGACACTTGTGTAATTATTATCAAGCAAACCAACTGGCTGGCAACTTTAAAAAGAAGACAATATTAATTAACAACAAAATATAAAAATAATGAATACACAAACACCAGTACAACCAGATTTAACCAAGTTTTCAGCAAAAGAACTAAAAGATGCTTTGGCAAAAGTTGAATCAAAAAAAGAAAATGACCGTCAAGCCTACAAAGATTTAGTAGAGCAAACTGTACCCAAAGTAATATTTACACTTTGTGCAGCTTCAGAACAAATTTCAAATGCCAAAACAGTTGCTTTCAAATACTTTGAAGATATACTGAACTTAAAAGCCGATGTGTACGGAATAAAAGACAAACAGCAATCGCATACGTTTTCTTGTGAAGGTGCCGAAATAACAATTGGTTTCAGGGTAAATGATGGCTGGGATGACACCGCCAACACCGGAATCGCCAAAGTTGAGAAATTCATAAGTTCATTAGCTACAGATGATAAAACATCAGCATTAGTGAGAATTGTTTTTAACCTCTTGAAAAAAGATGCTAAAGGAAATTTGAAAGGTTCAAGAGTTCTGGAACTTCAAAAACTTACCAAAGAGTTCAATAATGAAGAATTTACAGACGGTGTAAATATCATAGCCGAATCATACAAGCCGGTTCGCTCAGTTTGGTACATCGAAGCTGCTTTAGTTGGTGATGATGGTACAAAAACGCCAATACCACTTTCGGCAAGCTCTGTAGATTTTTCACAAGGATACAAATTTGATTTTAATAGCAATGAAAAACACAATAATACTGCTACTGGTGATACTGCTGCTACAGTTTAACCGCAAAGATATAGCCACTTTTTTCGAGTGGTTTCAATTTAGGATCAGAACGCTTTATAAACAGAATAAAAATAACCAATAGAAATGATACAATCACAATTTATTATCGAATTAGAAGACAACGGACAGGACTTTTTAAAGTTTACCACTGATTCAAACGGCACAATAATTAAGACAGAACCTTTTCAAGGGGAGGCTTGGAACGGTGGTTATATTCCAATTGAATCACAGGCAGTAGGAGAACCTTGTATGATGCATAAACCACCGCATATTGTTTATGGTTATTTAAAACATAATGTTGTAAAAATAACAAAGATTGAAAAAGATGACCGCTGTTAAACCACAAGTCTACAGCGGAACTGGTTCCGCTGTAGACAACTACAACAGCCCAAAAAATCAACTTCAAAACATTGTAAAAGGTGTTAATAATTACAGCCAAAGCAATTGGGGTTTGTTCGACAATAAGAATCAGCAGCACAAAGCCATTCTTTCACAATTGCGCACGCTTCAAAAGGTGGTAAAGTCTGAAAAATGGGGCGAAGTGGCAGATATTGACTGGTTAAGTGAGTTTTTAAAGAGTGACAAATCGCCAGTTAATAAGCCTTTAAAGAAAATGGATGAAAAGGAACTTTCTAAAATGATTAGCTGCTTTGAATCAATGGTAACTAAAAAATATAAGTAATGGTTAAATATGAATTTGAAATAGAAAAATATTTGTCTCTCGAATCACATTGTGAAAATTGTAATTATTTCAATTATGATATTGATTTGGATGGTGATCAATTTTTCTTTTGCATGCTTCATAACCTCAATCAAAAAGAATGTAAACCATGTCTTTTTTGGAATAAAATTGTAAACCCTTGGGATTAATGGAAAATTACAGCATCACAGAAGTTTGTCCGCATGACGTAGCTTATATCAAAGTATTAGATGCTGTTTGCGGATGTGAAAAAACAGTACTCACTTGTGCCAATTGTGGCGAAGAATTAGAACAACCTAAAACCGAATGTTAAGATGAAAACAATTACAAGTAAACAAACACTCCTAAAAAAGCTAAAAACGCACCATATATTGAGCGATGGTCATATTTGTTATTTAACAGACTTTCACAAAACCAAATGCGGAAAAGTATTAGTTAACAAGCTAATTACTGATAGAACATTAGTAAAGACCTCAGGCAATGCAAAATGGTTTGAATCCGAATGGAAATTACGTAAACCCGTTGGGAATTATTTAGGAGTTGACATTTTTGAAGATCAACAAAGAAATCAATTCTTTTTTAAAGTAAAAAAAGGCACTTACGATATTGATACATATCAGTATTGCATCGATAAAATAGATTATTTAAACCGCTTAGGTGAAAATTTAAAACCATGAAAGTAAACCTTAAAATCACACCATCGCATTTAAACGCATTGGTGCATCACTTTCCAAAACCACCATACCCGCCCGAAAAATCACGTGAAATAAGAGTCGCTAGATCGGTTTTGGACAAAGTGATCATAAAGTTCGAAAAGAAACAAATTGAGCATTCCCGGCAAACAGCAACGCTTTTTACCAAGCCAAAAAAGATGGCGTTTAGTCTGGAATATTTTGAAGCTCATTATCTGGAAAAATTCATTTTATCAGTAGAAGATTTCCCGATGAGTGAATATGACAGAAACGTACTCAGGCTTATTAAAACAAATATAAATCAACAATTAGTGTAATGAGACTTTATAAAAAACCTAAAAAACCAACTCTCAAAGCCGAAAGCATTTTTGATAACGAAAAAAGATTGAAACAGGAGGCAATACAAATTTCAGAAACTTTTGTCCATACCAAACCCGTAAAGTTCCTTTTAAAATGAGCATCGTTAGAACATACACCGTCAAAATGCAATCGGGCGATATATGGCAGTTTAAATACAATTTAAACGGTGTTTTAATCTTCTTTAATGTGTTGGAAGGAAACCTAACTTCAAAACAGGAAAAGTTTCTTTATCTGGATGGAAAATTCCCTTGGAAAGAAGATCATATAAAAGCATGGTCAAAAAATTACAAAACCACTACTGTTGAAGTTGGTGAGCCGGATCTTTCATTCGCTGCATTTATGAAGATTTATCCATATAACCCACTGTCTAAGAAAAAACTTGCTGCAGCAAGATTTGTAAAATTAAGCGAAGCCCAAAAAGTAAGGCTTTTTTTGAAAACACCCGAATTTATAAAAGAAAAAAACAAACAAAACTCACCTTTTCCTTATGCTGAAGTTTACATTAATCAGGGCTGGTGGGATCAATAAAAAAACAAAAAATATGGAATTTGATTTTACAAAAAAACTAACTAAGCAAAGAAAAGTTGAATTTGCTGAACTCGTGAAAGAACTAAGTGATAGAATAGGATTTAAAGTTTCATCAAGAGGTTGGTGTTACATCATGGAACAATCTGGTTATATCAATAAAGACCAATTTGATAAGATTGCAAACGCTATTAATGATTGTCGAAAAGAAGGTTATCTGCCTGTTGATTTTGTAGCTGAAGAATCAAGTAGAGCGTTTTCTGGAGTAGAAAAACCGGATGATAGAACCTTACAATCAGTTTTAAAATGGATGTTATCAGATGTTTTAGACGGTGCAAAATATTTCAATCCTGATTGGTGGGATGGTGAGGAATATTACATACAAATGGTTGTTGAAAAGATTGACCTCGTGACGTTGTTTTCTCCTGTTTGTAGAGAATATCATATACCAATAGCAAATGCTAAAGGTTGGAGTTCAATTTCTCAAAGAGCTGAATACGCTCGAAGATTTAAAGAAGCTGAAAACTTAGGGTTAAAATGTGTATTGCTCTATTGTGGAGATCACGATCCAGACGGTTTGCGAATTTCAGAAACACTACGAAGTAATCTTAATGATGTAAAAGACGTTTATTGGAAAGATGGCGAAAACGGCTATAATCCTAAAGACCTAATAATCGATAGGTTTGGATTGAATTATGATTTTATCCAAAAAAATGGTTTTACATGGATTGATAATTTAGTTACGGGTAGTGGTAAAGATTTAGCAGATTCTAAACATAGAAACAACAAAATGCCTTATGTAAGAGATTATTTAAAAACAGTTGGAGCCAGAAAATGCGAGGCAAACGTAATTGTTACGATGCCACGAGTTGCTAAAAACTTAGTTACAGAGATCATTGAAAAATACTTAGGTGATGATTCATTAGAGCGCTTTCAAGCAAAAAGGGATAAGATCAATGAAGACTATGAAACGATGCTAGATGAATTAGAAATAAGAGAGCCTATACAGCGAGTTATTGATATTGTTGATGATAATGAATAATAACGATTCACTAAAAAAATAAAATCATGATACTAGGATTTAGCACTCAATTAAACGGAAAACCTACCCATTTTGTAGAAAAGATCTGGAAAGGTTTAAAAAACAATATTACAAAAGAATTATACTTTAAAATATTACAACACAATAATTACGAATTAATTACAAAACAGTACCCTGTAGATATAGATATTTATGAAAAGGTTTTGCCAAAACTCCACACTTTCCGGGAAGACCTAAAAGATAGTTGGAAAGCCGGAATTAAGATTGATTTTTTTATCAATGTACGTACTAAAAACATGTTTCGATTTGCTCCGGTTCTGCCAGTGGTCAGCACTCAAAAAGTTCAGATAATATATAGCATTAATAACTGTGTTAGGGTATTAATTGATAACACTGATGTTTACGCAGGACAAACAGATGGTGAAGGAATACACAAACACTATAAAAAATCAATGTTAGAATTAGCCAATAATGACGGATTCGAAACCCCAGCAGATTTCTTCGCTTACTTCAATAAAGATTTCAAAGGCAAAATTATCCATTGGACAGATAAAACATATTAAGTCATGAATAAAAAAAATATAACAAATCAGGAGTTAAACGAAATTTTAGACTTTATAAGAAACGAGGTTGACAGACTAAAATGGGAAACCAATACACCCGATAAAATACTGATAATGTTACCTAACTGGTTTCTTGAATATTTTATCTTCAGTTTAAGAAATATTTTTCATCGGGATGAATTTCATTATTTAAAACAACGATTTGAAGGAATTAAAACTCAGCCACATTATACTGATGAAATAGTTGTTTTTTTTGAAGATTATCATTTTAATCCAGAGAGGTTATCACCAAAAATTCATATTATTAAATTCGAATCATGAGGACAATTATACTGCTACTTATAGCATTACTATGTATGTCATGCAAGTCATACTTCATAACAAACTACAAAATCGTTACCAAAAACCGGAACTACTACACAAACGCCTACAGTTATGTAAATGATTCGATTGTCTTTTATGAAACTAAAAGGGACGGATCTCCAAAAGCCTATTACACCATTCCTTTTAAAGGTTCTGAAATAATCACCAAATAATTAAAAAATAAAAATAAAGATGAAAGAAATAAATTTAGAATCAGAGTTTAAAACCTATTTAAAACGTGTTGAATTAGATATTTTAACAATGTCAGCAATTCAATTGCAGGAGACAAAACGAGCATTTTTTGCAGGACTTGCGCAAATGTGGGTTATGTTTATAGAGTTAAGTGATTTACCAGAAGAAATCACTGATGTTATGTTTGGCGAAATTAATGATCAGATAAATATTTTTTGGCTTAATGAAACGAATAGTACGGATAACCGTAAAAAAGAATAAAAACAACCTAATACATTTGATTATGAATTTAAATCATAAAATGAAGGATCGAATATTATTTATTGTAGCAATTATACTTTTCCTGATACTTTTATATTTGTTGTACGATTTATTTAATATACATTTGGAAATCGAAAAATTAAACAGCTAAAAACACATGAAAAAAATATTATTACTATTCATTTGCATTTTATCACTTTCATTACATGCTCAGGAAGTTTCTCCATACTATCCGGCAAAACATGTTGTAAATGATCCTTACGATTTTACAAGCCAGATCACTTATTTTGATATGAACTACATAACAAATAACATAAGCGAGTTTCTTACGTACAGAATGAATATGGCTGTTACAAAAAGCGATAACAGCAAATTACTTCATGATGGTGGATCGTATACAATAACTTATACTGATAAAATAGCTCAGTCAGGAAATGCAAGCCTTATCTTTAATTATAGCATCGGAATGGTTGACAATGTTTATACAATCAAATCTTTGAAAATTTCAGGATCTAAAGAAAGATTGATTACATTTTTTGTTGAGTTTTGGCAAACGAGTAAAAACTTTACAGCTCCTTCAGGCAATTCAGATGTATCACTTTTAACAGGTCAGGATGTAGCAAAATTTTACTTCAATAAAGGAAAGCCTTATATAACAGTATCAAATAACACATTCAAAACATTGGATGAATTTAAAGCTTACTTCGAAAAGCTAAAAACCAAGTCATAAAAAAAGCCACTTTTAAAGTGGCTTTTTTTGTGCTTAAAAAGTTCATTTGAAAAATACAAATTACTTATATATCTTTGCCATTATGACACGCAAAGAGAGACTTACCGAAAGAAACAACCAAGTAAGAAAACTTTTCTATGATCTACAGACTAAAAACCCAAAATGGCGAATAGATGCGATCATTGAGGAGGTTGGTAATAAGTCCTTTTTAGCCAACAGAACTGTTGAAGCTATCATTAAATTTGAAGGTATTTACAATGACAATTCTAAACCTGTAGAGTCCTCACAACCAACATTATTTCAATTTTTATAAAACTATATTATAAATTTTATATATTTGCATAGTCAGGCTTGCGGGTCGGGCAAAGCTCAGCCGTTTAGTAGTTCTTCTATTAAACGGCTGTTCGATTTATAACAACCAGCTTTCCTTCTTTATAAAACACGATACTATCGTATTTGTAGTTTTTGTTTCTAAAAATATCCTTCGCCCTTTCCTTCATTATAGCATCCGTTAAAGGTTTGTCTAATCTGCTATCACTTATTATTGCAATAGCTCCCTGTTTAGATGCTTTGTTGGCATTCCCTGTAATATTCTTAATCGCACTTGGTCTTTTTACATCAAAATAATCATTCCCAATTTTCAAGTCAGGATTAGAAGCTTTTGATTGTAAATTCGGAAAAATAACATTTCTGATAGTCTTTTCACGTTCAGAGATTTCAGGTAACATTTCAGCTACTTTACCCTTATTTGCGTATTGTTTAGCAACTCCTAAAATGTCCTGATAATCATCATTTTTAGAAATCAGCTTATGTTCTAAAACTTTTCCGGTTTTTGTTTCATGAACGGTATTAAATTGCTCTTTTCTATCAGATTTTAGAACCTTGTTATCATTGAATCTTTTTGCATTTGCTTTTGATTCGGTCTTTTTAACATTGTCCATTCCGTTTTCATACGGCACTTCTCCAAAAACTTTTCCACTCAAAGCAGCATTGTTTTGAAACGCTCCTTTAATATCCAATTCCGGTATAACCTTACTTGGTTCTTCATCGGTTTGCTCCAGACCACAACGGCAACCCCAATCTAAAGGTACATTATGGGTTTTCCAAAACACATGATTTATAGGTAAAATTAAACCGTCAAGAGCTTTGTGTTTTTCTCTGGTTCTGGCATCATTTACAGCATTATATTTTAGGTTTGGATATAGATCCGAATCAGCTTCATAACTTTTCCAATCAGCGACACTTTTTGCCGTTGCTACTGTATGGTGGTACTCTGTTTTTAACCAACGTTGGTTATATTCAATGTTTAGTTCTGCTGCCTTTTTTTCGAACTCCGACCACGGAACTACTGAACCATCTTTGGTTAAAGCTTCTTCTAACTGAGTTCTGAAACTGGTTTCCTTAAAAGCTGAAAACTTCGCAATATCATTTTTTAAAGATGCAGCCAAATCACCATCATAAAACTCCATCGATTCTGAATATCCTAAATCAAAGCCCTTACTTAGATTTTTATTGTAATAATTCCAAAGAGCTTCTTTGTTTTCTTCAGATACTTTTCTTTCATTAAAAAGTTCCTGAATGTAATTCTCAATTAGCCTGCTTAAAATGTTGGCTTCATCTCTATCTAATTCGAAGTGTTCATTGTCAGGATCACAACAATTAGATCGATAATATATTTTAAGCAGGCTTAACGCTTTTTTTCTTTCTCTGGCTTTACAGGTGCGTTTTTATCAGGCATACTTTCAATTTCTACACCGTAAATTCTTTCCATGTAGTCCTTTTTTAAAACATAGCCGGCTCCCAGTATTTCGCTGTCAATCTCAATTTGCTCCGATGGGACTATTGTTTTTTCAATTGCAATTTTGGCATTATCAGGAATTTTATAACCCAGATTTCGCATTGCTGGCACAACTCTTTTATTTAAAAAAGAAAGCATCTTTTTTCTATCTGATTTAGTCACTTCGCCAAGCGTATTTTCGTGAACTTCTCCCTGAGATCTGCTTGAACCGTTTTCGGTTGTCATTGTTTGGTGTAAGATCAATTTTGAAAGCTCTTTATCTAAAGCCTGTATTTTCATGTAGAAAACATTGAAAGAATCGGTTTTGCTGTTTTCCTTGATTTCAACCTCAGTACCAATTGGAAAAACACCATAAGGTGCGCTTCCCATTTCTTCAAGCCATCCGGCAACTTCGTTTTTTACAGCTTCGCTTTGAGAGGCTATTTTAGCGATTCTAATCGGTATTCCGAATAATTCCTCGAACTCATCCCAACTACCCCAACTATGGCGTTTTAGAATAGTGTAAACGGTTGCTTTTTCAAGTATTCCAATATTGCTGTAGAAATTAGCATATACTAAAATGTCATCAATAGTAGAGATATCAATACCCTGCGTTCCATTAATATCACGTAAAAGAATCTTTTGTCCCGGAACAACCAAACCACGATCAAGTACTTCAGCTTTTTTGATGTTACCTTTTTCAAATTCAGAAAACCAAATGAATGTTTCTCCACGGTAAATTGATTTATGAGCCTCATCTAATACCACATCAAACCATTCCTGATCCTTTATGTATTCCGTTAGTTTTTCGTCTTTTATACCATCAATTTCAAAAATATAATCTTTGTTTGTACATCTTAATGTTCTATCCTCGGTAACCGCTGTTAAATGTCCGTCTAACATGATATCTTCATAAACTTCCTGCATTGGATAAAACCGTGGAATTTCTGATTGATAAAAGGCATAACGTGCGGATTGCCAATCATTAATTTCTTTTCTGTATAAACGACGTTGACGCCTAATTACGTCAACCATTAGATCCGTTATTTTGTTTATGTTTTCAGGATCTGTACTAGATAAACTTACCTTTTTACCAAATGCATTTCCTGATAAATTCACTCTAGTATTTTGTACAGCTTTTTTTGCCGTATGTTGTATTTTATTAAATATTGACTTCATATTATCTTAGGAGTTTGTCTAATTCTTTTTTGATTTTTTGGCTTATTTGAGTGTCTAAATATTTAGATTTTCCCATGAATTGACGTTGGGTCATTCCGTCAAGACCTTCATTGTGTCGAGCTGCGTATTTTTTACTTGTATTAAAATGCACCTGGTTACTCGCTTTGATAACATTGTACTTAAAAGAGTTTATTAATTTATCTCCTCCAGTATTATGACCTACTAAAATCGCCCTTTCAGCATTTCTTTGTCCAAATCTGGTTACACCTCCAGCGTTTCTGCCTCTTGTGTATCTTGTTAGATCCCGACCGTTTTTGTCAGTCGTTTTTCGCTTTTCCCATTTCTTTATCCCGGTATCATTAAAACCCTGATCTCTAAAGTTTTTCTTTATAAACTTTATACCTTCAACCCCAATTATTCGCAATGATTTATCTGGAATCTCTTTTGCTGCCTTATTAAGCATGTTTTGAAGATCGTTTAAACTACCAGCCATTTTGATAATTTTTTCGACTTCCCAATTTCATGAACTTTACCGGACTATCTGGATTGCCATCGCCGTCAGTATCTTCTTTTTTAACGGGTAGATCTGGTTTGATTTTTCCGCTTGATACTTTTTCCAACCAAAGCAAAGCTTCATCAGCTCTAACTTTTGCAGCTTCATTTACGTTTTTGGTTCTGCGAATGTAGATGTCGTGTATAACCAAGCCTTTTAGATGCTTAAGAAGCGTTTTACTGCGATTATCTCCTTCAGCACTAAATATTTGTTCAGTATCATAATATTGGTATAAGTAAGAAGACATTAAGTCTATATTTTCGTCAATTATTTCGGTTACAATTGAATCATCATTATTAATGATCCTGTTGATTATTTCATCAACTCCAACGGTTTTTAATTCTGGTTTTTCTAAAAACATTACATTGTCATTTTAAGTTTTTTATAAGTATATTTTGGATTTACAGATCTATAAATCATCGTTTCAAATGAAAGCCTGTAACTCATGATTTCTTCAGCTTCTTCTACTGGTTCCTCATAAATGTGATTTAATGGTTTAAACTGAGTTCCTTGTAAGCCCTGAAGCGTTTCGACAATATTATCAATGACATCAATTTCAATTAAACCGTGTTCAGGATCTGCTGTATTATTGAACTGATCCATCCAGCCATCTTTGCAATAAAATGTAACATCTACAACACACTTTCCTTCCTGTTTTTGTTCTACCATCATTGCCCAAGTAATCGACCTGATTTCAATCAAAGCAGCTGTGAAATAACTTGGATAATTTTCTTTACCATTACTGAACTGCTTTCGTTGTAAATCAATCAATTCCAACACGGGAAGTGTAGCGAGTTCCTCTTTTATTTTTATAAATAATTCTTTGCGTGGTGTCATACTCTACGTGTTGTTTTTTTCTTTCCGATTGTTGGTTTATTACTTCCTTCTTCACTTGAAAAACCAAAATATGTTTGAGCTAAAGTAATTGCCCTTTCTAAAGTATCTGCTGGATCATCGCCAGTGGCTATTCCTTTTTCAAAGGCTAAAATTAATTTCATGAATAATGGATAATCTTCTGAACGTACCTTTAAAGTTTCATCCCAAAACAATATTTTTCTAAATAAGGCATTACCAATGCCGGCAGCAATTCTGTTGTGCTTATCGCCTTCCTGATGCATGGGCATAGGTATATTTGGACACTTGTTATCTTCAGCAGATTGTAAAATTATTGGAGTATAAACTACTTTTTGGGCTGCTGTAGCATCAAAAAAACCCATCATATTATATCCCTTTTTTAGGTACTTTTTATACCAATGGTATCTTATCTCCATTGCTGAATTAATTTCGCATTTTTGGCAAAAAACTTCTAAAACAAACAGCTTAATTCCCTTAATTCCTAAAAGCACTCCTGCCTTATAATCGCCAGGACCCGTATATGATAAATCCCAATGATCTAAAATCCCATCGAACGCCTCGTTTTCAGCAATACGAGTATGAATTATATCTTTAGCTTTAAATAATTTACCTTCTTCAATTGGATTGTTAAAATCTTCCCTTTGAGATGTGTAAAAGTCATCATCTTCCACAATTTCAATTACATCTTCTCTACTATATCGTTCGTCCCACGATGGTTTCCAATTGTTTAACTTTCGACAATTTTCTTTAGTAATGTTTTTAGTTGCTAAATCAACTTTGCTTAAATCATAATGGCTACTTTCTTTAAATTTGTCTGTTAAGAAGTCAATTATTCCATCTTTTACGATATAATTGTTTGGAATTATTAGACGACCTCGTTCTTTATGAAATGCTTTTTTTAAATCTCCTGTTATCTTTTCTCCATACTTCCTTATCATTGATGGATTTTTTGCACGATCTCTATCTTCGCAATCGTCAACACTTGCAAAATCAGGTCTAAACTGTCCAAAGCGAAGACCTCTAAAAGGCTGATTCAGACCTAAGGCTTTAAAAAATCTACCGTCTTTAGTTTGAAATTCTCCATCTGCCCAATTACCATAACTTAGCTGAGATCCAAAATCTTTAATAATTCGCTCATTGCTTTCTAAGTGCATTTGCAAGTCGCTCAAAAGTATTTTAGACAGTCCCTCATTAGCACCAATTAACACAGCAAAAAACAGTTCGTTATTCTCTTTTAAGTGCAATATGTTACCAACATTTGTATGAATTGATTTGGCAGCACCTCTAAACCATTGACGAAATTGTCTTATTTTTTTATCGTGAAAAACCTTTTCATAGCTTGACTGGTGGAATTTTGCACTTGGTGCATCAGCTAAAGGCATTCCTGAGTTAACTCCAAAATAATAATCAAAAAACTCTACATAGTTTTCAGGCTTTAACAGACGCTTTTTTCTTTCCTGTTGTTGATCAACGGTTTCGTTTTCTAAAGATTTAGAAGTACTATCCTTAATCATCTTAGAAAGCATAAAATATCTTTCTTTGGCTTCTTTTAGTTCCGTTTTAGTCATTTTGCAATAGTTCAGTTACATATCTGTCAAAGAATGGTCGAATCTCTTTGATTAGCTCCAGAAATTCATCTCTTTTTTTACCTGTGTTATTTCCGGCTTGTACTATCATCCACTGACTAAAACCGTCAATGCTTTCCATTGTATAAACTGCTTTCTTTTTAGAATCTGAGATCCGGTCAAATGCAGCAACAACTTTTGATATGTCATCAGCTTTATATGGTAATTTCTGTCCTTTTTCAATAGCAAGTGCCATTTTAAGCGTTAGATTCCTAATTGTAGATGGTTTTAAACTATTTAAATCTTTTTCATCCTGCCAATTGAAATCATCACGCCATTTGGATAAAGTTTTAATTCCTACTCCAATGATTTCAGAAATGTTATTCATAGAAAATCCTTTTACAAACAAGTCTTTTGACTGACTTTTTTTATAATCTCTTTCTACTGAGGTCATTCGACCTTTTGCCTTATTTGTAGTATCCATCAATGTTTAGGTTTCCGTTTTCCTCAAACTTTATGTTATTAATTTTCATTCCGTCATATTCAAGATTCTTTTTGGCTTCAATTAAAAAGGGTAAAAAGTCATCATCATTTAACATCCTATTGATGCCAACTCCCAACTCGGGAAATTCCTTGTATTCTCCTTTGTTTGAAAGTAAAATATGCTCTTGATGTTGGTTATCAGAATAACCAATTACGATATCACCGTTTTGGATATCTAAATCTCCTGTTTTGTCTAAAAGTATATCTGTCATAGAGCAAAATTCGATATATAATAAGGCTATAAAAATTTTACCTCCAAAGCTTGTAAAGTATTGATACAAGGATTGTTTTAAATCAATACAACCCTTGATGAGCTATTTTTTTTTGCTTCAAAAACGCTTCAATTTTGCCTCAGAAATCAACCAAAATATTAAAATTATTGCCAATGACACACGACTTTGTAGTTAACACAGAAAATGTTAATGAATATAAATTCAGAGTTCTGACAAGCGGGATTGACACTAAGCAGTATTTGCGTAATCCAGTGGTTCTGTACATACATACAAGAGAAAATAAGGATGATGAAAACCGAGGCAGTGAAGTTGTTGGCAGATGCATTGCATTAACTGTTAAAGGCACAGAATTAATTGCTACGATCGAATTTGATGAAGAAGATCCTTTCGCAAAAAAGATTGCAGGAAAAGTTAAACGAGGTTATTTAAGAATGACTTCGATTTATGCAGATGTTGTCGAAACCTCAATGGATCCAGAATTGATTTTAGAAGGTCAGCTTTATGCAACAGTAACCAAGTCTAAACTGGTTGAAATTTCAATAGTTCCAATTGGTGGGAATGATGATGCGCTTAAACTTTCAAGATATGGATTTGATCCTGTCAAATTAAACAATCCGACTAATATAAAAACAACTGAAAATATGTCACAATTTAAAACAATTGCCGTTGCGCTTTCTTTGAGTGCGGATGCGGATGAATCATCTTTAGTAAAAGAAATTCAAAAAATTAAACTGGATAAACAAACCTCTGATAATAAGGTTCAAGAGCTTACAACAAAGTTTGCAAAGTTAACCAAAGAAGAAGGTACTCAATTGATTGATAAAATTGTTGAGCTGGGTCTTTTGCCTGAAGGTTTAAAAGCGATTCAGCTTTCTGCCTATGAAGCCGACCCAGAAGGTCAAAAAGTGATTTTAGAAAAACTTATTGCCGAAAAAACATCAGAAAATCTACAGTTAGAAAATACCGGAAAAATTAAAGAGGTAGTCCTAAAAGGTAAATCCACTATTCCAGCTGGCAATGATTCAAATGAAACATTTGACTATTTGCAAAAGCATGATCCGGTTAAGCTTGGTAAAATCAGAGATGCAGACCCAGCAAAATACGCTCAGTTAGCTATGGATTATTCAAAAGGAGTAAGACATCCAGAGACAAAATAATTAATTAATCATTCAATAAAATATAAAACATGGCTTTACAAAAAGAAGTGTGGGTAGCTGGGATACAAGAAAATCCAATCCCGGACAATAGTTTCGTTTTTGCATCAACGGATAAATCCGAATATGTAGAAAACAACAAATTACATTTAGCTGAAGCGGGTATTGAACCTGAAGTTCATGAGAACTACTTTGCTGGAAGTGAAACGGATTTACCAATTGCAACAATTACGGATATTCCTAATGAGGTTGTATTAAATACTTATTCTACTGACAGAACACGTCATAGAAATCTTCAAGAGATTGAATTACAGTACAACAAACGTGCATCGGTTACTAACCGACACAAAAATGCATTAGCTAAGAACATGGGAGTAAGAGCTGCTTATGCATGGTCTCCAGCTGTAGATAATACACATAATAAAATTCTTGTAGTTGGTGCTGGTAAATTTCTTGATTCAGTTATTAAAATGAAGGCATTTTACAGAGGTTTGGATATGTACGAAAATTTAAATATCTGTTTGACTGCTGAGCACTTCGCTTTGATTGAACAAGAGGATTACAAACTGTATAAAAACATCTTAGACGGTGCGAAAACGCTTTACGGTTTTACAATCTACCATTACAACAAAACTGCTTTATATACTGCTGCTAATGCAAAAAAACCATTTGGAACGGTTAAGGCAGTTGATGATAAAAATTGTTCGTTTACGTGGTGTTCTGATGAAACATTTAGATGTTTTGGAGATACAGAACTTTTTGAAACTATTCGATCTGCTGCTTCACAAGCTGACGAAATATCCTTCGCTCAAAGAGCTCTAGTTGGAAACATTCGTGCATCAAATCCTAAATATTTAGGAGCAATCTTGTCTTAGTATGGAAAAAGGAAAAGGAAAAGCAATTGCAACGAATATTGCTATTGCTGCAATAGTGTCTGATTATTTTGCGCAAACTAATGCAAAAGATACAGTTTACTCTACATCAGACGGTAATGTGTTTGAAAACTTAGGTTTTGCAACAAACCACGCCTCTACATTGGTAGACAAGAACGTAACGCCACATACAAATCCAAACAATTTGGAGGTGATTGATGAAGAAGATTTAACCGATGATACGATTGTTTTAAATCCTGAACAAACAGAGCTTCTAAATTCTGGCTTAGTAAAGGAAAATTATAACCAATTGAAGCAATTAGCCACTTTTTTAGAATTGGAAACTATTGATCAAAAGGCTGAAACGATCATCAAGGCATTGGAAGATTATAAAGTTTTAATTCAAAAGTAATATGAGACAAATAAAGTATTTAGTCGTGCATTGTACGGCAACTTCTCAAATAACGAGCATTAGCGCAATTCAAAGCTATTGGCAAAAGCAATTAGGCTGGAAAATGCCCGGCTATCACTTTATTGTCAAGCCTGATGGCGAAATTGTCGAACTGCTACCAATAGAACAGGTTTCAAACGGTGTTCAGGGATTCAATAGCGTTTCAATCAATATTTCTTATATCGGTGGTGTCGATGAAAATAACGTTCCAACTGATAACAGGACACCAGCTCAAAAAGAATCGCTTTCAAGAAAGCTTAAAGAGTTAAAGGCAAAATATCCACTTGCAAAAATTCAAGGGCACAGGGATTTCCCGAAAGTTAAAAAAGCGTGTCCAAGTTTTGATGCTATTAAAGAATACAAAGGTCTATGAAAAGAATAAATATAAAATACAAATTTTTGCTGATTTGTTTTGTTATTGCTTTTTGTTTTTTGACTTCCTGTCGTGCCAAACGGCAGGAAACTCAAAAAGTTGAAACGATTACTGAATCAACAAAAGAAACCATTGTGAGCTATAAAGACACAATTGTTTACGCTCCAAAGTCTGAAACAAGTTTAAAAATACCACTTTCAGATCTAACGTTTAAACCCAGTTTAAACGATGTTAAAACCCCAAAAGTTTATACACAAAAAAACGGTAATGCAACGGCTAAAGTCGAGGTTGGGTATGATGTTATTTTTGTTACTGCCACATGTGACAGTTTAGCAATTGCAGCCAAAATAAAGACAAGACTGGAGAAAGAATTTCAATTGAAACAACTTAGTGATCAGTTAAAAAAAGAAACTCATACGGGCTGGACTTTTTGGGATCTGATTATTGCATTTGCAGTTGGATTTATAGTTTGCTTTATCCTTAAATCCTTCAAAATAATATGAGTTTACCAAATGTAAAATTTAATATCTCTAGCAATGGTCTAGGGTTATTGCAAGCCGACATTCAGAAAATACCTGGCTTTGTTTTAACTGGTGCAACTGTTGTTGGATCTAATAAAGTTACTGTAGGCAATTCTTATCAGATCTTTTCACTTGAAGAAGCCGTTAATCTTGGAATTGAAGAAACCGGAACAAACGCATTTGCATACAGCCATATCAAAGCTTTTTATGATGAGGCAAAAAAAGGCGCTGAACTTTGGTTTATGCTAACTGTATCAACGGTGACTTTAGAAGATCAGGCTGATTTGACGAAAGCTTTTGCAAAGAAACTGTTATCTGATGCTCAGGGTAAAATTAGAATCTTAGGATTACTTAAAAAGTCAGGAGCTGGAGAAACAATTACGACAGGACTTGATAATGATGCTCATTTGGCTGTTGTAAAAGCTCAGGCATTAGCACAAGATTTTAGTGATCGTTATTTCCCTGTTCGTGTTATGATCTCAGGAAATAAATTTGATGGTGTAGTTGCTAATCTTAAAGATTATTCAACAACGGACTACAACAAAGTATCAATTTTAATTGCAAACAATGATGGCTCAAAAGAGGCATCAATAGGTTTGGCTTTGGGAAGATTAGCGAGTATTCCAACTCAAAGAAAATTGAGCCGTGTTAAAGATGGATCTGTAGAGCCTTTTGCAGCTTACTTTACAAACGGTGAACCAGTTTCTACATTGGATACTGCTTGGGATGCAATAGATCTTAAAAATTATACATTCTTAAGAAGCTTTGCAAATTTATCAGGATTCTTTTTTACTGGTGATAAAACCCTAACTGCATCAACTGATGACTTCAATAGTTTGGCTAGAGGTTTGGTAATGGATGAAGCTATTTTGATTTCATACACAACACTTGTACAAGAGTTGTCAGATGAAATTCCGGTTACTGAAGCCGGAACCATCCACCCGGCAATTATTAAAGGCTGGCAAAATTCAATCGAACGTCAAATTAACGGTTTGATGGTTGAAGCTGGTAAACTTTCCGGAGTTAAAGCATTCATTAACGAGAATCAGGATGTTTTAGTTAGTAATAATGTTGATGTACAACTTCAGTTATTGCCTGTAGGTTATAGTGATTTCATAACTGTGAACATAGGATTCACAACAACACTTGATCAATAATGTCAGATTACAGTAGTAAAAATTACTCTTGGAATGATATTTCTATTGCTATTGGTGGTAGAATTATTGAAGGTGTCGAGGATATCGAATACACCGCAAAACAAGAAAAAGGAGTTTTGCGTGGTCGTGGAACTAAAGGACATAAGATTACCAGAGGTAATAAAGACTTTGAAGGTAAAATTTCGCTATGGCAAAGCGAAGTAGAGGCATTGATAAAAGATGCTCCTAATAAAGACCTTCTGGCTTTGAGCTTTGATGTTATTTGGAGTTTTGCCCCAGATGATGGAGGCGAAACGGTAACTGATGTACTGGTAAGTTGTGAGTTCAAGGAATACAAAAAGGGAATGAAGCAAGGTGATCAAAATATGGTTATTGAATTGCCTATTATTTTCTTAGATGTGAAGCCACAACAATAAAAAATATAAAAATATACAAATATTCAAAAAGCCATTCTTTAAAATAAAGAATGGCTTTTTTAAAAACAAACAAAACAATGAGCACAAAAAAAGTATTAGTAATTGGCGAACAGCAAATAAGCGAACAGTTAATTAATGAATGGAAAGAAAAGCACGGAGGTGTTTATGCTTTACCAGTTGAAGATAAAACGGCTTATTTGCGTGAGCCAAAAATGAAAGATTTCAAAAGAGCTTTTACAGCCATGACAAACAATGGCGATTTAGCTTTTGGCGAAGAATTGATCAATATATTATTTATTGGTGGTGATGAAGAAATTAAAACCAATGATGAGTATTTCTTGCCGGCCAGAAAAGAAATGAAGGATTTCTTCAATTTTGATGAAGCCGAAATTGAACCTGAAGGCAATAACTCTATTATTACAATTGGCGAATTTACTTGTAAAATAAGAATCATTACCCGTAATGATATCAAACTTGCTGAAAAGAAAAACCCAAGCGGAAAAGCTTTTGTAACTCAGGAAAAACTTTTTGAAGCTGTTTGTATCGAAAAACACGAGGCTTTCAATGATAGAGATAACGCTTCAGTTAGATTTCCATTGTATCAGGCAATCGAAAAATTGCAAAACAAAAAAATTGCAATGCTAAAAAAGCTTTAGACGGGGCGGTCATTGATGTTAATGACGCCTCATCTTTCAAATTAGCAAGTACTAATTCAGACGGAAAGATTCATATCAATATAAGGCTTTTTGACGCCTATTTAAAATACTACATGCACATTAGAAAACCCGAAAAACTAAGTGATAAAACTTGGTGTGAGGAAATTCAAAACCTGCATTTTATAAGAACTAAGGAGAAAGAATCTTCACAATCATAAAATTATGACAGCTTACGAATTTATTGTAAAAATGAAAGATTATGCCAGCTCTGGCTTACGGCAAATTGCCGGCTCAGTTGGTCAGGCTTCGCATAATGTTGATGGTTTAAACAACGGTCTAAATCAGACAGTAAGAAATTCAAATTCTGTAAGCAATTCAATGAATAGGCTTAAAAAGGTTATTGCCAGCGTTTTTGCAATAACCGCTATTTGGTCATTTACCAACAAAGTTGTCGAAGCCCGGGCGGAGTACGAGAAATTTAATGCTGTTCTAACAAATACATTTCAATCTGATCAGGTTGGAGCTGGAGCTTTAAACATGCTGACCGATTTTGCGACAAAAACGCCTTTTGCGCTCAATGAGCTTACGGGATCATTTGTCAAACTGGTCAATCGGGGTGTTTTACCCACACAGGACGAAATGACAAAATTGGGTGATTTAGCATCATCACAGGGAAAAGGTTTTGACCAGTTAACTGAAGCGATGCTGGATGCTCAGACAGGCGAATTTGAACGATTAAAAGAGTTTGGTATCAAAGCCTCGAAAAGCGGTGATATGGTCAAGCTTTCTTTTAAAGGAGTGACAAAAGAGGTTAAAAATAATTCTGATGCCATTACAGATGCTTTAATG
>CBFGNY010000032.1:0-31372 GCA_965650235.1 uncultured Flavobacterium sp.
ATTCTTTTTGTCCAAAGTGGAATGTTTTTTTCAACTTCGAATTGCAACAATCCGTTTGGATTTCTTTCCTTCAGTCCTAAAAAATCACTATAGATATTAACGTTTAATATTTTTGACGAGGTTTCTTTTTTCAACTCAACTGCATTACTTTTGGCAAAATCGTCAGATGGTAAACTTACCACTTGATCTTTGGGGCTAAAATCTAAACGGTCATTTTGATGTCGTTGAACATATAGTGTTATGACATTCGTTGCAGGCAAAGAGAATATTTTTTCAGCCCCTTCAAAAGCGTATAAGGTATATTTATGTAAATCGGCAAAATCTGACTTTGAGCTAAACCCTATTGGAAATTCATTTTCAAATTTTAATTCTTTGTCTATAACATTGTTGAAAATCTCCTTCACGATTCGTTCATTATAGAAGTTTTCGAGCATTTCTTTTGTTGAGAATTTAGCTATTGAATCATGTAGTTTTAGTGTATCAATAAAATGTCTGATAAGACTTTCGTCAACTACGGGAAGCTTTGCTTTTCCTACTGCTGTTATATGTTCGATAAAACCATCATTAATATCAATTTCAATCGTTTCAATTTCAAAGTTCCATAATGGTATTTTTTTTATTTTCAACCTATTTAATGAAATTTGTTTATCTATCTCATTTTGTGTATTTTCTTTATCTTTTTGTATTGATTTTAATTCATTGGCTACTTTTTTTATTTTTTCTTTCTTAAGACCTATTTCAATATTGTTATATGCATTTAATTTATTAAATTCCTCAATATCTTTTTTAAGTGAATTCGGAACATTCTCTACATTGGGTGCATTTTTAATTTGTTTATTTTTAACCTCTTCTAATTTTACAAGATCGAGTTCATCATTGGATTTTTTTAATAATGTTTTTAATAATTCAATTTTATGATTATCTTCATCTTTAAGATCTGAAGTTAATAGTTTCTCATAATGTGCTATTTCTTTTTCTAGGGATATCTTTTTAGAAATTAGCGTTGCTTTAAAATAATTTAGTTGCTCATTATATGTTAAATCTGCATTTAGTTTTTTAAGTTTTTCCTCATTTCCATTAATCAAATTATTCAAACTATCTATTTTCTTTTCAAGAATTTTGAGTTCACCTGATTTAGTTATCTGACTGATCTCAAATTCGTTTAATTTTAATTTTAAAGAGCTATATTTTTCAAGTATCTTAGTTTCTATTAAATTCTTAATTTCATAAACATTATAAAGCTCTTTTAATTTTTTTTCTGCATAATGCTTGAACTTTACTTTTGCTTTGTAGGTTCCTGAACCTTTAGTATTTTTATTAAAGTCAGAGAATAACTTCCAATAAACAGGCTCATTTATTACATCTGTAATAAATACATCTTCATTTTCATCACATTTCGAGTCATTATTGAAAATATGATTTCTTAAATGTTTAGCTTTCTTACGAAAATATAAATCCGCATCCAAGCCTTCAATATTCTTTTTTGTAATTGTAGTATGTAATGTATACTTCAAAACACCTGCAACAGGTTCTGTATCATATGCAAAAGCGGTAATAACCAATGCGTTAAAAAATTGATAAATATTTCTAACATCCTGAACTGCAATTTTCTGTTCTTGAGAGGTGGGGTTATCCTTTAAATTCGTTATACGCTCTTTTATAATGCCATAGGTGTTTTCAACATCATTATCTTTTATGCTGGTAATTGCATCTGTAAGATGTTTTCCGAAAGAAACTTCGGTAAAAGGGAACACTTGAAAACTTATTTCTTTACCCTCCTTATCTAAGAGAACCTCGTCTTTAGCGTTTTTTAATGTAAATGTTAAATTATTGACTGAACTGGCAGCAGCATAAATCATAATCGTTTCTGTTTTATCCTTATCTGAATCTGAAACAGAATAATTATAGGGCTGAATTTGTTTTTGAGCATGTAAACCTAATATTATAAAAATAGAAAAAAGAGTTAGTTTTAATTTCATGATAATCAGTTTTGGTGAGTTAGATTAAATTGTAGTATGCGCTCATTACTTTCTTCAGTGATTGACACTTTACCTGATAAGGTCTTTCCATTTAAACTTAAAAGGTCACTCGAAATATTTACTATTGGGGATAAATTGGTGCCATCTCTCTTCAGAATTTTACCTGATATCAAATTTTCTGTATTAATATTTCCTTGTAAAACCACTATACTATCCTCATCATTATCTTCAACAAAAAACATAAATTTACCTTGATAGTCTATGTATCCTGTACTGGTAACGCTTTTTAAAAATTCATTGTCGATGGTGTAAATATTTAGTTCCCCTTTATAAAATCCGTTTAGTTTGTGGTCAGAAATAGCATCATTAAAATTTAAAATCGATACGATAACATTGCTATCTGAAAACAGCAGGTTTGTTTGTTCGATTGTAATATCGGTCTGGCTTTCATTTTTGCTTAAATTTAAAATATCCCCTCTCTTAATAAATGAAAGATTATTATAGTTTTTTTCATTTTTATCAAATGCTAACACAATAAACTCTCCTGAAATATCGGAGTCGCCTATATTCTTTAAAATCAAACTATTATTATAAGGAATAATAGAATTACTGTTTTTTGATTGTTGTGAAAAATCAAAGCTAATTCTATTGGGAATGATATAAGAGTATTTTTTGGGTGTTAATTCAGGCTCTGAATACTGATCATTTTGACAAGAATTAAAAAAAACACATAACGATAGAAAAAACATATTAACATACAGATGGGTTTTACGCATAATTGATTGATTAAGGTTAGTAATAAATAAGTATCCAATAGTGGAATTATAAATAACTATCATTTAGTTGATGTAAATAGAAATAAATTCATAAAAACAACGAGTTTTAACATTATATCTTAAAAATCATAAAGAATCAATTCAATTTTTGCTACCTATTCAAATAATTTAATTTACATTCAGTTTTACTTTTTTTAAGAAATATGATCAAAATTATAAGAAATGAATCAATCTTACACAAGTATTTATACCTGATTTTTAGTGTGTAAATTATATTTAGCTATGCAACGTACTGATATAAGTATAAAGTAAGTCAAGAAACATTTTATTAGGACAAGCTCTTGAACTCAAGGAACAAATCGTGTTTTATCATCTAAAATTTCTCGTTTAGCCCCGATTGTAGTGAAAATCCTTGTGTGCCGGGGTTCGGCACATAAGATTGAAGCGAAAAGCGGGACTATATTTCTTATGAAATTGAATTTTTCTGCTACAAAAAATCCCCACTATTTACAAAAATCGTGCAGAATTACTTCGTCAGTTCGCTATCGCGCGGATGTATTCTGTGCCAGCAAAGTACGGTAAATTCCGCTCCTGCACGAATCCCTTCCTATGGCTTTTAAAATGAGCTTTACGAAGTGTTCTTATAAAAAGTAAATATCCTTTGTAATTATTTTTTTATATTTTTGAATTAAATAACATACTGTAAATCAAAGCATTTCATTTATTCTCTTTCAGCATAAGACAGTTATCCACAACTATTGTAAAACATTAAAGAATGAAAAATATACCAACATTGTATGAATGGGCAGGCGATATGCAGACCTTTGAGACTTTATTTTCGAGATTTTACGAAAAAGTACTGAATGACGAAATATTGGGCGAAGTCTTCAAAAATATGTCACCTGAGCACGTTCAGCATGTAGCGCATTTTGTTGCTGAAGTTTTTGGCGGTGAAAAATTATACACTTCAAATGACGATGGCAGCCATGCAAAAATGATAGGAAAACATATTGGCAAAATGCTGACCGAAGAAATGAGACAGCGCTGGGTTCATTTACTGCTGCAAACTTCAGATGAAATTGGATTAAAAAGCGACCCTGAATTTCGTTCGGCTTTTGTAGGCTATATCGAATGGGGCACCCGTCTCGCAGTTATAAATTCTAATCTAACAGAAAATCCAATAGACTCAAACGAACCTATGCCCAAATGGGACTGGGGCGCAACAGGCGGACCATACATAAATTAAAAATATAATTTATGTAACACAAGTCACAGATTAAAAGCCAACTATTTTTCTCTACTTTGCGCGCAAAGCAAATTCTGTGTTATCTGACACTTCGGAGAGCGAAGAATACGTAAAAACAATGATAGAGAGGTGTTTATAGTTGTACTTTTTATTATTCTGCGATCCAATTAAAAACAAAATTAGTCCGACAGATATCGGACTAATTTCAAATATTATATCACTCATTACATGAATTTCTCAAGAATCTTGGTGAATTTTATATCGCAAGTGGAGAGTCTTTTGTCAGTACCGGCCAAACTCCGGGACTAGGAAAACTAATTCCTTTATTTGAACCTCTTACGCTGGCATCTTGTCCAAAATAATACAAAGGCCAGCCGTTGTAAGTCAATTGAGATTTACCAAATACAGTAATAACACTAAATTTAGATTTGTCTAGAACAGAAGGAACGACAATTTTATCTGTTTCATATATTGGCCAAACAGCATTGTTGGAAAAATTAGCTTCTGTGTAACTATTCTTGTTGAAATTATCAAATTTAAAAGCATACAATGTTAATCCTTTAGCGTCTGTAAAGTAGGTGGTTAAACCATCGCCAACGGTGTAATCTGATTTGTAATTTTCACCATCATGGCCTACAAGCTGGCTTCTTACAATCATAATAGAATAATCTGGTTTTGCAATAAACCAAACACCACCAACTCCGTCTCCGGTCGTTTTGCCTGCAGCTTCTGCTGTATTTGTTCCGTTAACACTTGGTGCATAATAGTACAATGGCCATCCTTTATAGGTTACTTGTTTTTTACCGGATGCAGTGGTTATAGTAGCAAAGTCTGAAAATGTTAATCCTGCACCTAATTTATCAGCACTCAGATTATCTAAATAAAATGGGGGCCAAACCAGCTCGCATCCTCCCGTACAGGTTACCTGGTCTTTCGCATCTGTTGAAAAAAAGTATAAAGATCTTCCATCCTTATCGGAGAGATAAGAACCTAATGTGGTACTTGTAGAAAGTGAAATCTCTTTTTTTACTTCCGGAGTTGGAGTTTCATTGTCATTACTACAGCTTAAGAAAAATGTTGTTGCTGCAAAGACAGCTAAAGCGACTTTAATTTGTTTTAATTTCATGTTTTTTAATTTAATTTATATCGAAAGGGAAAAATATACATTACCAGTATTGGTAAATTCGTTTATTGTAATAATTGCATAAGGGGGTAGTTTTGCTAACTTTTTATGAACATTTTCTTCAAATCAGATTTTGTTTTTACGAACGTTATAAAAAAAGTTGAACTTATGGCTAGGTATCAAGTTTTTTAGGGAGTCATGTTTTTATTTTTTGATAGGATTCAATAGTAAAACAGCCTTAATGCGGACTACCCTACCAAAAAATGTTATTTTATAAAAAAAAGGAATGGTTTTTTTATAAAACAAGCTCTCCGAATTCTCCTCAAAGATTAAAATATTAGTTAAAATTTGTACACTATGCGAAGTCTCAAGGCTTCGTACCCGTTCCAATAGTTTTACAACTTTTAAAACCCGATTGACGTTCAATCAATTTTTCAAAGTTGCCAAATTATCATTTTTAAAACGTACTTTAGATCAACATAAAACATATTTAATCAAATAGTTAACAAATAAAATTGATTAGGTATTTAGCAAGTCTCATAAAATTCGAAACGCAAAAAACATGGAAGATTTATTCAAAACAATATTAGGAAGTTCGATAGTGACAACAATTTTAACAAGTGCTATTGTGTATTATTTTCATAAAAAGACAGAAAGAAGGAGTGCTGAAATCAGGCATGAATTTGACAAAATCGCACAAATTCACCTTACTGACTTTGAATGGAGAAAGCACACTACCGAACTGCTTGGACAAGTTTATACACATTTAAACAGAACGAGGCTTGCATTTGAAAACACTTATTTGAAACTTAAAAAGTATGATGCTAACTTTGAAGATGAAATAATGTTTGTTTCCAACAAGAAAATACGCGACATTCTTTTAGAAAACGGGCATCATTTACCACCGGAATTACTGGGAGAAGCATCAAAATTAATAGAGCATTATGATGCATGGCTAATCAAATATCACAATATTAGAAAAGTGAATGATGATAAAGTTACAATTCATATTTTTGTTGGGCCAGACGGATTTAAATTCCCTGAGAAAGCCGAAGGAATGTTTAAGGATAAGTATGAAGAAATGTTTCAAAAAATGAGAAAGCTTTAGAAAATATTCCTTCAGTAAAAACGCTGTTACGAATTCTGATCATTTTAAATCATTTTAGTCCCATAAAAAATAAAAATGAAAGTAAGTATTGCACAGACAAAACCTATAAAAGGAAATATAGAAAAGAATTTAGAAAATCATTTAAAGTTTATTGAGAAAGCAACTCAAAAGCAAGCAGATATAATTGTTTTTCCTGAACTTTCACTGACAGGATATGAGCCGGATCTGTCAAGGGAATTAGCAACAAATAAAAAAGATAAGAGATTTGAAATATTTCAGGAAGTTAGCGATACAAAAAAGATCACTATTTGTGTAGGGGCACCAACTAAAGACAATGGAAATATTTTTATTACAATGCTGATATTTAGACCTGATTCTGAAATTATTCAATACTCTAAACAGCATTTATATGAAACTGAAACAGAGTTTTTTACAGCAGGCAACAATCCAATCGTTTTACCCTTTGATGAGAAAAACATAGTGGCACCAGCAATATGTTTTGAAACATCCGTAGAAGAACATGCTCACAATGCCCATCAAAAAAATGCCAACATTTACATTGCAAGCGTTCTAAATTCTGTAAATGGAATCGATAAAGACCTCAATAGAATATCGAATATTGCTAAAAAATATAATATGACGGCCTTTATGTCAAATTTTGCAGGACAATCAGGTGGATATGAATGCGCCGGTAAATCGGCCATCTGGAATAACACAGGAGAAATAATTGCACAGCTTGGCGGGAATGAAGAAGCTATTTTGGTTTATAATACCGAAACAGGAGAAATCATAAAGAAAAATATTAGCTATAAAAATGGATAAAAGAGTAAAATTTGATTTTGAATTATACTTTACCAACGGGGGAAGTATAAAAGGTGAGGATTTTCGACTGGATATATTAGGCGACGATATCTCAGACACAGAACTCATTGACTATATTGTTGAAGATTTGAGACTCCTTATGGTTGGAGAAGCGAAGATATTGAATAAGGAAATATTGTCAGAACCACATAAAAGAAAACCGATCAATCAAAAAACAGAAAAAGATTTATTGATTGATTTAAGCCATACAATAGAACATGGACTTGTGACCTACAAAGGTTTGCCGGCACCAATTGTTTGTGACTATTTAAGCAGGGAAAATTCAAAACAATTTTATTCTGAAGGAACTGAATTTCAAATTGGAAAGATTGAAATGGTGACCAACACAGGAACTTATATTGACTGTCCGTTTCATAGATTTGAGAATGGAAAAGATCTTTCAGAAGTTGGATTGGAGTGTTTTACAGATCTTGATGCTATTGTAATTCACGTTCCGTTTTCAGACACCTTAGAAATCACAGAGAAACACTTAAAAAATTACGAAATTAGAAACAGAGCTGTCTTGATCCATACCGGCTGGGACCATAATTGGAATACCGAAAAATATTATGAGAACCATCCTTATCTTACAGAAGGAGCAGCCAAATATTTACGGGATTGTGCTGTTAAATTGGTGGGTATAGACTCTCATAATATTGATAATACGTCAGGAAATTCAAGACCTGTACATACAACACTTTTAGGTGCAGAAATATTGATAGTAGAACATCTTTGCAACCTTTATTTATTGCCGGATGATGGCTTTACTTTTAGTGCAATTCCACCGAAATTCAAAGGTGTCGGGACATTTCCGGTTAGGGCAATGGCTAAATTGACAAAAGAGAATTAACAAACAGTACGACTGAACCTACGAACCAAAAAAAATGAAACACAAAATATTTAATACAGACAATTCAAAAACGACAATATTAATCAGACTGATGGTTGGCACTGTATTTTTTTCAGAAGGTATTCAAAAATTTTTGTTTGATGACACACTTGGAGCAGGGCGATTTGAAAAAATAGGTTTGCCTTCACCTGAATTTTTAGGAAGTTTTGTGGGCACTTTTGAAATTCTTTGCGGCAATTGGTCTGCAGATAATTTTTTGATAAAACATGGAGCTTAAAACAGAATTAAAAGACATTGCTAAACTTTTTCTAAAATTAGGAATTATTGGTTTTGGCGGTCCGGCTGCACATATTGCAATGATGAGGGAAGAGTTTGTCAATAAAAGAAAATGGCTGACCGAACAGCATTTTCTGGATTTAATTGGTGCTACAAATTTAATTCCCGGTCCCAACAGCACCGAATTGGCAATTCATATTGGATATGAAAAAGGAGGCTGGAAAGGTTTACTTATCGCTGGTCTTTGTTTTATTTTGCCGGCAGTTTTCATTACGGGATTTGTTGCATGGCTCTACAAAAATTACGGACAGCTTCCGGAAGTTCAACCCTTCGTTTACGGAATAAAGCCTGCCATTATTGCTATTATATTGGGTGCGATTTTCCCTTTAGCCAGAAAATCATTAAAAACTACACAACTCATCATAATCGGAGTGCTTGTCCTGATTGGATCATTACTAAAAATAAACGAGATTTATTTACTGTTTGGAGCCGGTTTTCTTGCCCTTTTTTTAGCTCAAATAAAAGACAATAACCAAAATACCATCAACAATTTTCTGCCATTAGCATTCATCCAAATTACAAAAACAGCGATCCTTTCTGCGACCAATGCAAACCTGTTTTGGATTTTTCTGAAAATTGGTGCCATTCTTTACGGAAGCGGATATGTATTGTTTGCGTTTTTGGACACAGAGTTAGTTGCTACAGGGCTTTTGAGCAGGCAACAGCTTATTGATGCTATTGCAGTTGGGCAATTTACTCCCGGGCCTGTTTTTTCTTCGGTAACATTTATTGGCTATCAAATAAACGGTTTTACAGGTGCGGTAATTTCAACCATCGCGATATTTTTACCTTCATTTGTATTTGTCGCATTAATAAACCCTATTGTAAAGAAATTACGAAACTCAAAACTTTTTGCAACATTTCTTGATGCAGTTAATGTAGCTTCTGTTGCAATAATAGCAGCCGTTTGCTTTGACTTGGGCAAAGAAACTATTACAGAGTGGCGAACTGTCTTTATTGCGGTTTTAAGTATTGCAATAGCTTTTAGATATACAAAAATAAACAGTGCTTTTGTCGTTTTAGGAGGATCGCTAACTGGTTATTTATTAACATTAATATAAAATAAATTTTAGTGTTCTATAAATCCCAAAATTAAAAAGCTAATTCTTTTTATATAAAAAATGATATAACATAAATTGATACACGAGACTCTCAAACATAAAAACTTATACTATGTTAATCCAAAATTATAAATGCGTGATAAAACTAATACAAAGGATACTTGTCTTCGCGTTACTATTTTGGACTTTTAAAAAAATTATAAACACGAATAAATTACTTAAAAAAAAATCCTATGACACAATCTAAAGATATAATCAAAAAAGCGTATACTGCTTTTAATGAAAGAAATATTGAAAATGCCTTAGCAACGATGCAGCCAAATGTACAGTGGTCAAAAGCCTGGGAAGGCGGCTATATAATTGGGCACGATGAAATAAAACAATACTGGACAAGACAATGGACGGAAATTAATCCAAATGTTGAACCTGTTGGTTTTACCGAAAGATCGAACGGAAGCCTGGAAGTTAAAGTGCATCAAAATGTAAAAGACTTACAAGGCAATTTAATTTTTGACGGAATAGTAAAACACATCTATACGTTTCAGGATGGCCTGATAAAAACGATGGATATTGAACTGGTCGAAAACGATTAATTAGTCTTCATATTTAACATAAGCTACTATTTTAAATATATTATACCAATTCGCAACTTTTTCAGCATCCTTATAGGAAAGAAATAATAAAAAACTTACTTATAAAAATCACTAAATATGATTACTAATGGTATTTAATTTTGACTTTATATTTGTAAAACAAATCTTAATTAGAATTTTTTGAATATTTAAATTTTAAAGACATGACAAATATGACATCAAAAACGTATTTAATTACCATAATTACGCTCTTCGCTTCTTTTATGGTTTCTGCAAAAGCGAGAATTCCATTTGGTAAAATTGACAAAATTGAAATAGTGGCAGATTTACCCAATGATGGGCGATATATTGCTACTCCGGGTACAAAAGACTATTTGGATTTAGCTACGCTGCATCAGGAATATAATATTGCATGGATAATTCCGGCCTGGATTACGACTGAGCCAAAATTAGTACTGTCTAAAAAAGATTCAGATGAATATTATGAAGTAACAGATGCGGAACTTGCAGAAATTATAAAGGAAAACAAATTAGATAAAGAAGAACTGCTGCAATTAGGGTTTTATACCCGATATGGCGGAAAAGCGGTTTTACTTTTAATCATAGGGCTTATTATTTACGGTATTTATCCGAGCAAAGATGAGGAAGAAGAGGAAGAGGAAACAAGAGTTCAACAAAGTACAGCCAACTAATACTTAAAAGTACGTAATAGAATTTACACACTATTGAAATAGTGAACAACCAAATTTATTACAAAACAACCCTGCTCCTTTTTCTAATAGCAGGGTTGTTGTTTTAAGCCTTGATTCCATAGGTTAAAAATGTTTAAACAGCACTTTTGTTATCTTTAAATTTTAAGGATGACGTGTTTTATAAAAAATAAACAATACTTTTAAGTTTTAAAATTTCAAAATGAAAAAACCAAAATACCTCATACTCGGAATCAGCTTTTTGCTTAGCTTTTGTTGTGCTCTTTATGTTACGATGCAGGTTTTTCCGACCAATCCTTTTCTGGCATCCAAAACAAAAACACAAACTAGTCTGCCGAACAAGATTCAGGATGGTGATATTATTTTTCAGACTTCACAATCCCCTCAGTGTGAAGCTGTACGAATTGCAACCAACTCCAAGTTTTCGCATTGCGGAATCGTCTATGAAATAAACGGGAACTTATTTGTTTTTGAAGCCGTTCAGCCTGTTAAATTAACGCCTCTGGAGAATTGGATTATGCATGGAAGAGATAAAAATTATGTCGTAAAAAGGCTAAAGAATGCTTCACAGGTATTGACTCCGGATACGCTTCAAAAAATGAAAGATTACAGCCAGCAATTTATGGGTAAAGAATATGACAGCTTTTTTGAATGGACCGATACCCGAATCTATTGCTCAGAATTAGTCTGGAAAATCTATAAAAACGGAGCCAACATCGAATTATCAAAACTCCAGCAATTAAAAGATTTCAATTTAACCGATGAAAGAGTTCAAAAAATCCTGAAAGAAAGATACGGTAATAATATTCCGCTGGAAGAAAAAGTGGTTTCGCCTTCGAATTTGGTAGATTCAGATTTGTTGGTCACTGTGGTTGATACTTATTAAACCCTGACAATATATTAGAAACATCAGTTCGAGTGTTTTTTTGTGCAGAGAAAATCAACTTCAAATTGAGTCCTAAAACTCAATTTCTTGTAGCGTGGTGTGTTGTGCGTTCATTTTTTTACGCGTTTAATGGATTTATACGTATTTGTCCTCCAACTGCTTTCAAAACTTTCATTATTGTTGAAAATTGTGGTTTGGATCCTTCTGCCAATGCTTTGTATAAACTTGGTCTGCTCATTCCGGTTTCTTCTGCAATTTTGGTCATACCAATTGCTTTTGCAATATGTCCGATTGCGGTAACAATTTCACCATCATTGCCTTCTTCCAAAACAGCATTTAAATATTCAGCAATCATTTCGTTGCTGTCCAAATAATCTGCAATATCAAATTTTGACGTTTCCATTTTCTATTTTTTTAATTTTTTCCAAATTTCTTTTGCTTTTTCAATGTCTTTTTGCTGAGTAGATTTATCTCCTCCAATAAGCAGAATAATAACTTTTCCATCAATTTCTTTGAAATAAACTCTGTAACCTTTTGCGTAGTTGATTTTCAGTTCTCTAATTCCATCTCCAACAGGTTCGCAATCTCCAAAGTGTTCGTCCTTTTCTAATTTTTGAAGTCTGAACAAAATTTTTGCTTTTGCTGTAAAGTCATTCAGTTTCTTAAACCACTTATCAAATTCCGTTGTCTTTTCAATAAAGTACATTCATGGATTGTATTCGTTTGGATACAAAAATATTAAAAATAATATAGTCTTGCAAATTCAGTTTTAAACGTTCTGTCTGGGCAAAATGACGAATAATTACTATATAATACCTACAAATTTTTCAATACAGGATAAACCTTTTTAAACTTCTCAAAAGCATCTTCATAAACACTTTTATTCTCACCATTCGGAAAAAAACTTTTTCTTGTCTTGTTTTCACTGCTAAAATCAATTCCCAAAGATTTAATCCCTACCAAAACAGCACCCCAGGACGAACCTTCAGTAGTCTGCGAAGTTTCGACCTGCATCTGAAAAATATCAGCGACCATTTGGAGCCAGAGTTCGCTTTTTCCAAATCCGCCGCTGACCATCACTTTGGTCTGTTTTCTTTTTTCAGGATCGGGAAGCAGGATTTCTGTGATTTGGAACAATCCAAACAAAATTCCCTCTAATGTTGCTCTTGTCAAATGTGCCTGCGTATGGGTAATCTGCATGCCTAAAAGCGATCCTTGTGCCGATGCATCCCAGATTGGTGCTCTTTCGCCTAATAAATATGGTACAAAAAGCAAACCATCAGAACCGGCAGGGATATTTTCTGCTTCTTTAAAAAGGATTTCAAAAGATTTTTCTGTTTTTAATAATACTTCGCGAAGCCATTGCAAAATAATAGCGCCATTGTTAACCGCTCCCAAAGTAAGATATTGGTTATCCATCAAATGGTAACATTGCGTTCGCATCTGCTCATCGACATACGGTTTATCGATGGGCAATCGCACTGCTCCGCTGGTACCAATTGTGAGGGCAATACAATTTTTATTCATTGCTCCTGTTCCTAGATTGGCCAAAGCTCCGTCTCCACCTCCAATCACATACAGAAGACCATCTGAAATGCCTTTACATTGATGTGTGACTTCACATACTTTAGATAATTGTTGTGGTTTTATATTTAAATATTCCAGGACTTCATCATCCCATTGCAGAGTATGGATATTCAATAATCCGGTACCCGAAGCCATGGAAGTATCCGTACAATACTCATTCGTCAAATGATGCCAGACATATTCCTTAATGCTAATGAATTTATAGTTTTTCGAAAAAACTTTCGAATCAAATTCCTTAAACCACGCAATTTTAGTCATGGGAGAAAAAGGGTGAATCGGAATCCCGGTCTTCTGGTAAAAATGCCTTCCTTTTTCGGAATTTTTAAGTTCTTCTACAATTCCACTTGCTCTGTTATCTGCCCATAAAATAGCGTCTGTCAATGGTTTTCCGCTTTCATCAATCGCAATAATACTTTGCATTGCCGAACTGAAACTGATAAACTCCGGATGTATTTCTTCAGTAATCTCCCTGATACAATGTAAAACCGTTTCCAAAATTTCCTGTGGATGCTGAACACTCCAATTGGGTTTTGGATGATACATCGGATAACCTTTTGAAACCTCTCTGATTACATTTCCTTGTCCGTCAAAACAGATTGCTTTTGTGGCCGTAGTGCCAATGTCGATTCCTATATAAAGTGATTCCATTTCTTTTATTTGATCCATAAATTCAGTACCAGCACACCTATCAATCCCATCACGCCAATAATCGTTTCCATCACCGTCCACGTTTTAAAAGTATCCGAAACGCTGATTCCAAAATACTCCTTGAACATCCAGAATCCGGTATCGTTGACATGCGAACACATCAAACTTCCTGCGCCAATCGAAAGCACCATCAATTCCGGACTTACACCTGAAGCAATTACCAGAGGCTGTACAATTCCGGCAGCTGTTAATCCGGCAACCGTAGCAGATCCTAACGCAATCCTGATTATAGTCGCAACAAGCCAGCCTAAAACCAATGGAGAAAGCGAAGATTTTTCGAAAAATATACTTAAATCAGAACCCATTCCGCTGTCGATCAAAACTTGTTTAAAAGCCCCTCCTGCTCCAATAATCAGAATAATCATCGTGGCAGCACTCATGGCACTACCCGATTTATCCATAATATCCTGCATCTTTCTTCCGCGAAAAATACCTAATGAAAATAGAGCAAAAAGCACGGCAAGCAGCATCGAAGTAGTTGGATTTCCTATAAAAAGCAAGACAGAACGCAATGAAGATTCTTCCGGCAAAATTAATTCGCTGAAAGTCGCCGTTCCCATTAAAAAAACCGGAACCAGAGCCGTCAGAATACTAATTCCGAAAGAAGGCATCTCGGCTTCTGTGAATGTTTTGCTTTCGAATAATCCTTTTGGCGGAAAAGCATTGATCTTTTTTATGAACTCAGGAAAAACAATTCCAGCAGCAAAAAGCGCAGGCAAAGCGACCAAAAGTCCGTACAAGAGTGTTTTGCCAATATTGGCTTTAAAAATAACCGCAATTGCTGTGGGTCCGGGATGCGGCGGTAAAAATCCGTGCGTGATCGAAAGTGCCGAGGCCATTGCAATACCCAGATAAATTATTGGCTGTTTGGTGCTTTTGGCGACTGCAAAAACCATCGGAATCAAAATAATAAATCCGGCATTATAGAACATCGAAATCCCTACCGAAAAACCCGTAATAACCATTGCCCATTTGATATGACGAACCCCAAAAGAACGAATCATAACCGAACTTATTCGCTGGGCAGCGCCGCTATCTGAAAGCAGATTCCCCAAAATAACCCCGAATGCAATAATCAAAATCAAAGAGCCCAATGTGCTTCCCACTCCCTGCTGAATGGAATTGATTAAATCCGGAAAAGGCATTTCCTTTGCGATTCCAACAAAAAAAGCCGCAATTATCAAGGCGATAAAAGCATTGAGTTTCGCCCCGGAAATGAGGATCAATAATAAAAGAATACTGGCAATCAGAATTAGTAATGACATAGTTTGAGGTGTGCTAAATGATTAATAATCGTATTCAATCCAATGTGAGTGTCTTAGAAAATCAGACCCAACTATTATTCATTTTTCTCTACAGCGTGCCCTCCAAACTCGTTTCGAAGTGCCGCCACCACTTTTCCTGAAAAGGTATCCGACATTTGAGAGCGGTAACGCATCATAATCGAAAGGGCAATTACGGGAGTCGGAACCCCTAAATCTAAAGCGGTTTCCAGTGTCCATTTTCCTTCTCCCGAAGAATGCATAATCCCTTTGATTCCGTCGAGTCTGGCATCTTTTGAAAATGCATTTTCCGTCAGTTCCATCAGCCAGCTGCGTACCACAGAACCGTGATTGAACAGTTTGGCTGTTCTTTGAAAATTAATATCATATTCGGAATGTTCAAAAACCTCAAATCCTTCTGCGATCGACTGCATCATTCCATATTCGATTCCGTTGTGGACCATTTTGGTAAAATGCCCGCTTCCGGCTGCTCCGGTGTACAGAAATCCGTTTTCAACTGAAATATCCTTAAAAACTCCGGCTACATACTCAAAAACATCAGCATCTCCGCCAATCATGGTACAAGCCCCGTTTAAAGCTCCAGAAGTTCCGCCCGAAGTTCCGCAGTCCAGAAAATCAATTCCGTGTTCTTTTAGCTGGGCATAACGGCGTTTCGAATCGTTGTAATTCGAATTCCCGCCATCAATAATAATATCGTTTTTGGACAAATAAGGCAATAAGGAAACAATAACAGCATCTACAATTTCACCCGCCGGAACCATTAACCAAATCACTCTTCGGCTGGTTAGTTTTTGACATAATTCTTCAACAGTATAGGCGGTTTCAATCCCTTGTTCACCAATTTTAGAAACAAAATCGGTGTTGACATCCTGTGCTACCACCTGATAGTTATTACGCTTTAAATTTAAGGCGAGATTAAATCCCATTTTTCCCAATCCGATTATTCCTACTTGCATATGTGTGGTTTTTGTATTTGTTTCGTAAAAATATTACTTTCAATTAATTATGGGTTGTTATTTGAGATTTTAATTTTTGGGTTTTGGAGGGAATGTGTTAAATAATGGAATTTGAGGTTGGTTTATTATAATGAGATTTGCTTGTTTTAGATTCTAAATAATAATTAATTAGAATAGTTAATGAAGAAAAATCATTCAAATAAAAAGTGCTTTTGGTAATTCATGTTAAAAAAGGATTATTTTAGCAGAGATGAATAAAAACTTTTATGGCACAAAGCCATCTTTATTGAGATTGCTTGTAGCCATTTTGCGGGAGGTATAAATAAGTTATGTGCTAGCTTAAAACCAAAAAAAATAACTTATAAAATAAATGAATTATATAATAGAAATATGCATAGCGATTGATATTGCGATTTTAGGTATTGCATATCCAATATTAATTGACAAAATTTCTAACATTGGACAAAAATATGACTCTGAATATTTACCAAATGTTTTTGATTCTGAGTATCCTGACAACAAAATAATAGATAAGATATCTTTTTTTCAATTTATTCTTATTCTAACACTATTAAGTTTTATTTTTAAAATATTCCCGTTAGAACCTATCGAATATTTCAAAGGCAATAGATTTATCGAAAACTCAGCCGATATTTTAGTTTTCACACTAACTTTACTATTAACAATCTCTTTTTTTTATTGGGTTAATAAAATTATGTTGTTCCAAGGTAAGGCATCTGAATTATTAAAATACTTGATAAATAAATACGATAATAAAAAAGAAGATAATCAATCAAAAACCTACCTTTTAAAGACAATTAATGAGTTTGCAATATTCGCAATTGAAAAGCAAGACATTCATCTCCAAGAATCTTTATTAGACTTTTATTTTAAGCAATTTCATCGTTTTAAAGAAAATTTCAAGGAAGATATAGGTCCAGAATTCCCAATTGATTTATACAATGTCACAAATGAAATAATTGAAACATCAATAAGTAATCAAAATAAAAAACTAAAAGCATTGGAGCATCGAGCTTCTTCTGGAACTTGGCTATTTGGGGAAAGTTTCAAATTTGCTAAAATTTCTAAATCTACATATGTTTGGCTTTGGCGTAATTTAATTACTTCAAGCGAACACAAAAACTTAATAGCTAATTATTGGTCGTCTGCAACCCAATATTTCAACTATAGCTTATCTGGAGTAACACCAGAATATGATGTAAACGGAATAACAAATCAACCTGAAATAGATAAAGTAGAATTAGAAAGAAGGCGTTTTTTGGAATTTAATTATGCACTTGGTGGTCTACTCTACTATAAAGATGATTATAATACTTTGAAATATATTCTTTCATTCTCTCAATCACAACCACCTAGTTATCCTTTGTTACCACAAACAATGGATGAAATTTTCTATTGGTTTGACCAATTTAGTAATGAATTTAAATCACGAGCTGAACCAATAGAATATAAATATTTTTTTCCTGAAATAGATAATTTAGGAATTAGTAGAAATGTTGCTCATAATATATGTTTATATATCTCACTACTATTTGTTCGACAGTTTACTCAACAAACTATATATATCTATCAGAATTTTAAAATATTTCATAACCTTACAAATGATCTTCAAGAATTATATTCCTATAACGATAGATTACCATATTTTAAGAACTGTATTGAAACAATCCTATCCAATAAAACACTTTTAAACACTTTAAATTATAAGGTTGAAATTAAAGAAATAATTGAAACCTTTGATGATTTAGATTCTAAAATTAAAGAGAAAATTGATTTAACAAAACTGAACGCAAATTTATCCCAAGATAAAATTCAGACTTTCAAAAACGCAACAAATCAAAATATTAAAGATGCATTAAATAAATATAAAACAATTGAAAACGAAAACGATTTTAGCAATGTAGACGATAGCATTATAACATCTATTAACGGAGAATTGATCGTTTCATCAAAATCATCTTTTACGGATAACGACATCCCAAATATAAATTTTGACTCTGTCTATTCAGAACATATTGCAAATAATAAAATAAAATATTTTTTACCTAACAGTTTTTTATTAGCTAGAACGAACAAGTATCTAATAGAAAGAAAACAGCTAATAGCAGGTTTTGAAAGAGTAATAAAAGATGTTAAGGATATAATTATCGTCGCTATTAGACCTGGTTATGAGTCAAAACAACTAATTGCTGAATCAAAATTTAAAGACATATTAGTAGACATACCATCTACAAATAATCATTTAAGCGATACATTTTTCATTCTAGATAAAAAAGATTTGCCAAAATTTGAATCCAAGGATTTACCTAAAAAGGAAATTGATAAATTCTCTTTAACACTTTTAGATGACAATTATAAAATATACTCAAATGTTATTGATATCAATTTGCCTGAAAACAGTGCTTTAAAAGAAGAATATAGCACCAAAGACGAAAAGGAATTAAAAGTTTTAATACTAATTTCATTCATATTTTTGATTAAATGGAAAAAGGACAGAAAAATAACTATGTTGTGTTTAACAAGTCCTTTGCAAGAAAGAGGTATCGTAAATAAATTAGAAGATTTGAAAGAATTAAAAGCCAGCACATAGCATGGGTAGCTATTGCGCAACTCCTCGCTGCGCAAAGTCTTTTTTCAGACTTTGCGCAATTTTTAAAATCGTGTTGGAATCCTTAAAAGTGTCAAAAGTCTCCTGACTTTTAATGGATATTCCTTGGTAAGGTATGAGATTAAAGAGTTGTGAAAAACTAAAGTATTAACAAAGTGTTGAATTCCTAAGACATTCATGGAAAAGTCAGGAGACTTTTATTAGATATACAGTTTTAAGAACATTTGAAAAGAAGCAAAGTCTGAAGACTTTGCGCAGCGGGGTTTTTAATTTTTGGTTTTTGGAGGGTATCTGTTAAACAATGGAATTGAAACACAAGATTTCAAACTTTTTTCAATTGTTAATAAAGATAGGCATGATTAGTAAAGAAATCATGCAAGTAAAAAAATCACTTCGCCATTGTAAAGAAAAAAGGATTATTTTAGCACAGATGTAATAAAAACTTTCATGGTACAAAGCCATCTTTATTTAGATTGCTTTAAGCCATTTCATGGCAGGTATAAGTAAGTTGTGAGTAATTTAAAAAAACCAGAACTAACAATGACAGAACAAAAAAAATACTATGAAATTGGAAGAGGTGCAAAATTAATTCCTATGGAATATTGGCATCAATTTGTTCTTGGAATTGATCCGAGTGATGAGTTAAATTTCATTGTAGTCAGTGAAGTTGGTAAAAATGAAATATTATACCGAAAACAAATATCACTTGAGGACATTCAAGATTCTAAATGGGATGAACTTTTGGAAATTTCTCAAACCAAAAATTTCATTAAAGAACTTAATGAAATCAAATTTGACAAAAAACTATTGAGAGAAAATCTAAATTTAGTTGTCGAAAATATTGAAAATACTAAAATAAAACTAAATGGAAATTGGATATCAATTGGTGAATATGGCAACTTAAATTATAATTCTAACTTTGGGAATTGGGTTGATGCAAGTGAGATAGCAGGCAAGCTAAAGTTTGGATTAAACATTGACGGTAGTAATAAAAATAATTGTCATGTTGAAATACCAGTTAACTATTTATGCGGAGGTGACGGATATTTTTCTATTCAAATGGGAAGATTTGAACTATCGAAAAACCAAATCTTAATTTGGCAAAATGATGTTTTCCCGAGTATGATTAAGCACAATCTTTTAGAAAATCAGTTGACTTTAGAACTTTACGAACATGAGATTAAATTTATAAAAGAATAAACTACCCGCTGCGCAAAGTCTTTTTCAGACTTTGCGCAATTTTTAAAATCGTGTTGCAATCCATAAAAGTGTCAAAAGTCTCCTGACTTTTAATGGATATGCCTGGGTAAGGTATGCGATTAAAGAGTTGTAAAAAACTAAATTATTCAAAAAGGAGTTGAATTTCTAAGACGTTCACGGCAAAGTCAGGAGACTTTTATTAGATTTAAAGCTTTAAGAACATTTGAAAAAAGGCACAAAGTCTGATACTTTGCGCAGCGGGCTACCAAAGAAAAAACTCAAATATAAAAATTCTCAAGAGGTTGATTTAGTTTTTTCACAGACTGACGTTAACTGCAAGTCGCCCACAGAAAACGTAAAATTATGGTTTTCCGTAAAATTTAAAACTGAAAAACATATAATTTTGAAATCTAAATATAATAAACATGAAAATAGAAGCAATAACCGATTCACCTCAATTATTAGTAAATGCAATTAATAAAGCAATTAAAGACGGCGACTTAAAAACTTGGAAAAAATTAGTAAACGACAAAAAGGAAATTCTTTATTCGCATACGCCAGAACAATGGAATGAAAAAGCTATGCCTAAACCTCAATTATATAAAGACAAAGTTACTTTTAACATACGTTGGTGGACTAAAAATGATGAACCGACAGAAGAAATTAAAGGCTATATTGTTGGACGATTTACTGAAGTTTTGATGGTACATTTCAGAAATTATTTTACTATGTTACAAACTTACCCATGATGACCTACAGGTAACACGCGTCTGTAGCGATTTCCGAATTTAGTGGAATTATCGTTTTTAATTCCTATTTTTCATTTAGCCGAAAATACTCGTCTTCGTAAGTCGCAAACCGTTACAGGCGCGGGAACGTCAGGCTGTAAAAAAACCTCTTCAAATTTAGAAAGTATTCGGAGGCAAAGATGAGATTCTCAAGAGGTTAATTTTAGTTTTTTCACAGACTGACTTTGGCGATAATTCGAATGCTGAAATAGAAAATATAATAAATATGACAACATTTAAAGGTGCAATGCGCTCATATGGAGCAACTGTTCGCAGAATTGAAAGAAACCAACAAAGACAAGCTCGTGAATATGCTAAAAGGTTTAAAGAACAGCAAAAATTAGAAGAAATTGAAAATGCAGAACAGGCGGTTTCAGATTGGGAAAACTATGTCGAAACAATTCAATCAATACATAAGAATTGTACCGAACCTATAGATTGGTTTCAAATAAATAATGCAGAAAAACCAATCCAACCTAATGAAGAATTCAAAAATGAAAATCTTGCAAAAATCAAATTAGATACTTTCAAACCTTCATTTTTTGACAAAATTTTTGGTTCTACACAAAAGAAAATAAACAGATTACAAGAATTATTAAAACAATCAAAAATAAAAGACAAAAAAGAAAATGATTTAAAATATTCCGAATATTTAAACGAAGTCCAAAATTGGGAAGAGTTAATTGATATTAGTTTAGGAATTGAAAATAAAGATGTGGAAGCTTATAAAAAAGCACTTCAATATTTTGATCCTTTTTCTGATATTGGAGAACTAGGAACTAAAATTAGCTTTGAATTTGAAAAAAATTATATTGATATTGATTTACATGTTAATAGTCTTGACGTAATTCCTGATTATATTTTAAGCCAAACTTCAACAGGAAAATTATCTAAAAAATCTATGCCAAAAACAAGATTTAATGAACTGTATCAAGATTATGTTTGTAGTTCTATCTTGAGAGTTGCTAGAGAAGTTTTTGCTTATTTACCAATAGAATACGCAAGAATAAATGCAATGTCGGAAATTGTAAATAGTAAAACTGGACATTTAGAAGAACAACCTATACTTTCTACAATTATTCCCCCAAGTACAATTAATAAATTAAATCTAGAAAGTATTGATCCATCTGACAGTATGCAGAATTTTGTGCATAATATGTCATTTAATAAAACTAAAGGATTTATTGTTGTTGAAAAAGTAGAACTAAATAAATAGAAACTACCGTCAACAGCTAGAGTTTCCCCCGCTGCGCAAAGTCTTTTTCAGACTTTGTGCAATTTTTAAAATCGTGTTGCAATCCAGCCATTTTATAACAGGTATATTAAGTGAGCGGCAAGTATAACGACCAACATTACCAAAAATGAACGTTTAAACAAAGCAAATTCGGACGTTTGAACAAAACAGACGAAAAGCATTCAATCTACTTTTGTTCCAACAAAATAATTCTAAAATGGGACAAACTAATTACAACGGAGCATTACAGAAACCAATCGGTTCGGGCTTCAACGCAAAATCAACTTCAACAGAAGTAATTAGCGGAATTAACCTTACGGGCAAAATCGCCATTGTAACAGGCGGAAACACAGGCATTGGATTGGAAACCGTAAAAACACTTGCAAATGCAGGTGCAACAGTCATTGTTCCTGCGAGGGACATTGAAAAAGCCAAGAAAAATCTACAAGGAATTGACAATGTAGAAATAGAAGAAATGGATTTGATAAACCACGATTCTATCGACGCTTTTGCCGAAAAGTTTTTGGCTTCGGGCAGACCATTGCATTTGCTTATCAATAACGCAGGAATTATGTGGGTTCCGTTACGCAGGGACAATCGTGGAATTGAATCGCAATTAGCCGTAAACTATTTGGCACAATTTCAACTCACAGCCAAATTATGGACAGCATTAAAGAAAGCCAACGGAGCAAGAGTTGTAAACGTTTCTTCGCAAGGACATCAATTTGCACCTTTCAATTTTGACGACCCAAATTTTGAACATCGGGAATACGAAACCTTGCAAGGTTACGGGCAATCAAAAACCGCTGTCAATCTGTTTTCGCTTGAATTGGATAATCGAGCCAAAGAATTTGGTGTAAGAGCATACTCATTGCATCCTGGTTCTATTGGCGGAACAGAATTAGGAAGAGAAGCACCATTAGAAGTGTTTGTAAAAATGGGCTTCTGTGATGAACAAGGAAATATGTTGCCCGAAGTTGCCGCTTCACTAAAAACAATTCCGCAAGGTGCATCTACAACAATTTGGTGTGCTACAAGTCCGCAATTAGACCATATTGGCGGTGTGTTTTGTGAAGATACCGACATCGCTGAACTGTCATTTGGACAAGAAGTGTTGGCAAATGGTGTAAGACCTTATTCGGTCGACGAAAGAAATGCAAAACGTTTGTGGGAACTAAGCGAAAAATTGGCAGGCCTAAAATTTACACTTAATTAAAAATTGTAACTTTGTAACCACACAAACAAATGGAATTTAAGCTAAAATACATAACAGATGACATTAAACTTTCTTGCTACGAAGACAAGTTGTTTAAGACAGAAGTTGTGTTTGACCACCATATGCTTGTGTGGTTCATTTCGGGCGAAACAAAAATTATCCAGGCCGACCAAAATTATTTGTTTAAAGCAGGCGACATTTTTCTTATTCCAAGAAATCAATTAGCGACAATCATTAACTATCCAAGTGACGGATTACCGCATAAGTCGGTAGTAATGCACTTATCTATTGACAGACTACGAGAATTTTACGCCCATCTTAATGTTAAGCCAAAAGTTTCTTCAATACAAAAAATCCGAAGTTTTGACAAACACCCGTTGTTAGAAAGCTGTCTTGCTTCGCTGATACCTTATTTTGATGTGCAGGAAAAATTTCCAGAAAATATCGCTTCATTAAAAATTACAGAAGCAATTTCCGTTCTTAGAACTATTGACAAAGAAATTGATAACCTTCTGGCTAATTTTGAAGAGCCGTTTAAAATTGACTTAGCACGTTTTATGGAAAAGAACTTTATGTTCAATATGCCTTTGGAAAAGTTTGCTTACCTGACAGGTCGCAGTTTAACAACTTTCAAACGTGATTTTCACAAACTACACACCATAACACCACAACGTTGGCTAACACAAAAACGTTTAGAACTTGCCCACTATCAACTTACGGAGAAAAACAGAAAACCCGTTGAAGTTTATTTAGAAACAGGCTTTGAAAACTTATCGCATTTCTCTTATGCTTTCAAAAAACATTTCGGACTGACACCAACAGAACTTGCGGATAAAAATACCAGCCGCTAAAATTTTTAAGCGTAATGAGGTCTGAACCGCTAAAAATTTGGTATTTTGGTATCTATCAAAGTTTAACACAAGGCTGGCGCGAGCATCTTGCTCATGGAAACAAAATTCTTTAGCCCAACATGAAAACTTATTTTACAAACGAATTTAACTCTACCATACAGAAAAAGAAGTTAATGACTGGTAAGTACATGTAAAGGAAAAACAATAATTAAGAATTAAAAAATGCTTGAAAAATTAAAGGAAATAAACTACAGAAAAAGCATTATAAGAACATCAAACTGTCTGATAATCTTATTGCTTTTGCATTTATTATTTATATTCATGACTTATTACTCAATAAAATTAAATTTTGCTAATCCATTAATCCCTAAATTTATAGCTTTCGAAGTTTTTGCACCCTATGCTCAGAAAGGTTTAATTATCACAGCTGGGTTATTAATTGTAATGTCATTAAAATTTTCTAAACAAAATTTATTTGCAATAATAATCTGTTTAGTATTAATTGGATTATATTATCTGACAAGTTTTGAACCCAACTTTGCAGAATATCAGAAATAAAACTACTTTCTCAGGTCTTTTACAGCTAACATCTTAACTCACTTATTATGAATCAATTACAACTTAAAATAAAATTACTTCTTATATTTATTATAGCTTTTACTTCTACAAATATTATATATTCTCAGATGTCAGAAAAGAAAAATCATAACTTAATAGCAAAGGGAGCAGTTCTTACCAAACTATCAGATCAATACAGCTTTACAGAAGGACCTGCCGTAGATGAAAAAGGAAACATCTTTTTTACGGATCAGCCCAATAACCGAATCATGAAATGGTCTGTGGATGGCAAACTTTCTGTTTTTATGGAAAATGCTGGGAGAGCCAACGGTTTGTATTTTGATCGTGAAGGGAATCTTTTGGCTTGTGCCGATGAAAAGAATGAAATCTGGAAAATAGATCAAAATAAAAATGTTACGGTATTGGTAAACGACTTTGAAGGCAAAAGACTGAATGGTCCGAATGACTTATGGGTGGATCCAAAAGGCGGTATTTACTTTACAGATCCTTTCTACAAACGTGATTACTGGAAACATACTTCAAAAGAAATAGAGAAAGAATGTGTTTATTATCTTTCTCCTGATAAAACTAAAATTACCAACGTTGCCAGCGACCTGATAAAACCCAACGGTATTATCGGAACTTCGGATGGAAAATGGTTATACGTTGCTGATATTGAGGGAAACAAAACGTATTCTTATGTAATCAATAATGATGGCTCATTAGGCGAAAAAACACTTTTTACCGAATCAGGTTCAGATGGAATCACGATCGATGAGTCCGGAAATCTCTACTTAACCGGAAAAGGAGTTTCCGTTTTTAATCCAAAGGGAGAAAAAATTGCTCATATTGATGTAAAAGAACCCTGGACAGCGAATGTGTGTTTTGGAGGAAAAAAATTTAAAACCTTATTTATCACTGCTGGTAAAAGTATTTATACGTTAGAAATGAATGTTCGGGGAATGAAGTAATTTGCGAATCCTAAATCCTGATATTCATTCTAAACCAATTTTAGGAATTTCTCTGACTTCTAAAGTTCCAATTAATTTGGGCGTGCCCACATTTAGAAAAGGCGCCACTTAGCATTGCGCTTATTATGCGCCTTTACTAAATGCGGTCGGGCTATCCGCACTACTTCGGTAGTTGCTCCTATCCCTCACGCAAAAAATACACTAAAAAAATCACAACAAAAATTTGCGTAGTCAAGTAACTACATTTATATTTGTAGTCAAATAACTTCATATGAATTTAAGACGAGACGTATTTCAGGCCATTGCCGACCCTACCAGAAGGTCGATTCTGTTGCTGCTCACTACACAATCGATGACTGCCGGAGCTATTGCTTCTAATTTTGATACTGCAAGACCCACGGTTTCAAAACATTTGCAAATCCTGACCGAATGTGAATTACTGAGACAAGAGCAGCAAGGCAGGGAAATCTATTATCATTTTAATCCCAATAAAATGAAAGAGATAGCCGAGTTTATTGAACCGTTCCGCAAAATGTGGGATACGAAATTCAATAAACTGGAGGAAGTCATGAAAAATTATAAAAAAGAATAACATGGAAGAAAAAACAAAAGTACATGCCGAAGACGGCAAACAGGAATTGACCATAACCAGAGAATTTGACCTGCCTGTTGAATTGGTTTTCAAAGCCTACTCAGAAGCAGAGCTTTTTGAACAATGGATGGGAACAAAAGTGCTGAAACTCGAAAGTAAAAAACACGGAAGCTATGCCTTTGAAACATCCTACAAAGGAAATGTGGTTTTCAAGGCAAACGGAGTAATCCACGAGTTTGTTGAAAACGAAAAAATCACCAGAACGTTTGAAATGGAGAATACCCCATTTCCGGTTCAGCTGGAATACCTTGAATTTGAAAAACTGACTGACACAACCAGCAAGCTTACCATGCAAATTGTATTTAAGTCCATTGAATTTAGGGATCAGCTACTTAAAATGCCATTTGCTCAGGGAATCAATATAGCACATAACCGACTTCAGGAGATTGTATCATCTTTAAAATAATATCACAATGACAAAAAGAAACAAAATTATTTATTGGATCGCTACCATTTGGTTAGCACTAGGAATGGTTTCAACGGGAATCGTACAGCTTATTAAAATGAAAGAGGAAGTAGACAAAACGAGTTTACATTTGGGTTATCCGGTTTACTTTCTGACTATTATAGGCATTTGGAAGCTATTAGGCTCTGTCGCCATTCTTCTTCCAAAAACAGGATTGTTGAAGGAATGGGCTTATGCCGGGTTTTTCTTTTTGATGACCGGGGCAATTTTCTCACATGTAGCGGTTGGGGATGTCGCTTTGGAATATTTTGGTCCGACATTATTGTTAGTGCTGACTTTTTTGTCTTGGTATTTTAGGCCTGTTGAGAGAAAAGTGATTTATCATTAAATTTTTCACTACCAAAATAAACTTCAACTTGATGCCGGGACATTTAAAATTTTAGAATATGAATCAGAACAGAACCCATTTATAGGTACATTTATTTTGGAAGATAAAAATGGTCGATACAAATACAATAAAGAATGGGAAAAGAATATACATTCTATATAAGGCATTAACTAATCTGGTTTTAATCCCAAAAAATTAAAATTTATGAGAAAAAAAACACATCTCGGTTTGATCATTCTTATCACTATAGGATTGACTTATGGTATTGTAAAATACATTGGAGTTACAGGTTTTCTATTCGCATGGATCTTAAACTTTATGCTGATGATGTGCGTTTTGATGTTTACCGAAACTTTAAAATCCAAATTTGATTCCGGTTATTATAAAACGAAAGATTGGGAAAACAAAGGAAAGATATATGAAAACTTCGGAATAAATATTTTTAGGAAACTACTTGTTTTAGTCGGATGGGAAAAACTTAATAAAAAATCAAATCCTGTTAAGAATGATTTTGAAGCTTTGGTATTTTTGGAATACCGCACAAAACAATCCGAATTTGGCCATCTTATCATCTTCTTTATTGTTTTGGGCTTCAATATCTATGTTGCCCTAAAATTTACATTTGCTGAATCTTTATGGTTGTTGTTTCTAAATGTAATTCTCAACGTCTATCCCATTCTGCTGCAGCGTTACAATCGGCCAAGACTTCAAAGGGCGTTAACATTATTTCGGTATAAATCAGGACAATCGGCTACAGTTTAAGGTAAGTTTTTTGCTTTTTTCAGTAGAGGATCTTAAAATCTAATCTGGAAAAATGAAACCGTTTTTCATAATTTAAGCTATAAAAAATGATGAAGCAAATATTATTTATACATGGAGGAGGCGATAATGGCTATGAGGCTGATAAACCCCTGATTGCATCATTGAAAAAAGAAATTGGATCTGATTACCACATGCAATATCCTGAATTAAAGTCTGATAAATCACTTCCAGATTTTGGATGGGGAAAGCAAATCTCCAAAGAAATTGATGGAATGAAAGGTGATTTTTTTCTTGTTGGTCATTCCTTAGGTGCCTCGATGTTATTAAAATATCTTACTGAGGAAACGGTCAATAAAAACATCAAGGCAATTTTTCTGGCTGCCACACCATTCTGGAGTGATAACGAAGATTGGAAGCAAGGCTTGAAGCTCAAAGAAAATTTTGAAGAAAAATTACCAAATCACATTCCGATTTTCTTCTATCATACAAAAGACGATGAAGAGGTTCCTTTTTCTCATCTTATGCAATACAAACAAAAAATACAGAACGCTATTTTTTGTGAAATAAAAAACGGCGGACATCAATTTGATAACGGGTTATCTGAAGTCGCAAAAGATATTATGTCTTTTCAATAAATACCTTTATTGAAAATCTTATCTCAAATCCTTCTTAATCACCAAATACTTTAAATCCGTATTTCCAACATTGCTAATGCCGTGTTCAGCATTTGGCGGGCAATAAAAGCTGGTATTGGGTCCGGCAGTTACTGTTTTTCCGTCGAGGAAAAATTCGGCAGTGCCTTCGAGGATATAAAAAAACTCTTCTTCCGGATGATGATGCGGAGCGTGTGTTGATTTTCCGGGTTCAACGATACTCATTTTGAGTGTGTTTTCCTGAGTAAAATTTTTATCGGCAAACCAATATTGATAGCCTACTTTGGTTTTGGTGGCTTTGTCTAGCTCAAAATGATTGACACAATTTTCTATCGTATATTTTTGATCACTTGGAGTTGTTTCTTTTTTCGCTTCCTGAGCCTGGAATGATTGTGTAATTAGGGTAAAAATCGCAATTTTTATTATTGTTGCTATTTTCATTTTATTTGTTTTTTGTAATAATACAAAAAAAGATAACTCTTAACTTACAATTCTACCGCTAAAAGTTCTTTTCCTAAATTATGTAAGGCATTTTCTATTTTTATACGCTGTTCTAATCTTGGGTTTCTATGACCCGATGCGTAATGCTGAATTTGCTTTTGGTTTATACCTGTTATTCGTTCAAGTGCTGAGTTTGTAAATATTCCTTTGTAATAGTTTAATAAAGTAGCAGTGTCGAATTTATAAACTAACTCATATTCTTTTTCTAAAAAGGCTGGTTTATTATTTTCATCTAACTCTTTTAAAGTTTCAATACAATCTAATATATCTTGTTTACATTCCTGAACTGTATCGCCTCCTCCAACAATTGCTTTTTCATTTTCAGCATAACCCCAAAACCCATCTTCGTTTCTTTCGATAATAATCTTAATTGTTTTCATACTATAATATTTTTTAAGAGGTTAAAGCCCCATCTCTTTTCTTAACTTCTGTTCTAATCCTTTGCCAATTTCTTTTGATCCATGATTGGGAATCACAATTTGTTTACCATCTTTTTGATAAATCTCATGGCTTCCCTTACCTTGTCTCAAGAACAACCCAACCATTTCGCATAGCTTCTCTAATAAATTCTCTTGACTTCACTCTATAAATGTTTTACAAAGATAGCAGAATTACTATCTTTAAATAGTTTTAAAATTACTTTTTTAGATTTTAAAAAGTTAAAGGTAACAGGTTTATAGCAAAAAGTAAGAAAATATTTATTTATTTTAATGACACAAAATACTATCTTTTGAATAAATTATAGATAATAAAATAATTACTAGTTTGTCTTAAAATTAGACTTTACCTTAACTTTGTTTTTAAGATCACATACAATAACATTATTAAATTTAAAAATTATGCAAGTCATTAACATCACAGCATATACAGAAGATGCTTCGCAAATTGAAGCTGTAAAAGCTTTTATGAAAGCATTAAAGATAAAATTTGAGATTGCAAATATCAAACCTTACAAACTATCTTCTGAACAACAAGATATATTAGAAAGTCAAATAAATCTGGACAAAAATTTATACTCTGATGCTGAATCAATTTATACAGATTTAAAAAACAAACATGAATTATAAGAATGTTGTTTCGGCTCATGCAGCAAAAAATATTGAAGATGCCGTCGAATATTACATGTTAAAAGCAAATAAAAAAGTAGCTTTAGATTTTTTGAACGATTACAAAAAGACTTACAATACTTTAAAAACAAACCCCTTTTATCAAATACACGATAATAATTATCATTTTTTTCCCTTTAAGAAATTCCCTTTTATTGCTTTTTTTATTGTTAATGAAACTTCAAAAACTGTTTTTCTAAATGCAGTTTTTCACACTTCTCAAAATCATGAAAAATATCCCAAATAATTAAAATCACTAAAATTTCTAACCTAGCCCAGATGGAAATGGCATCCTTTTATGGCGGGGTTCGCCATAAAAGATATAGTGGACAGCTGGACAAGTCGTCTGCAAATACGAAAATCATCTGCTCCTTAAAAATAAAATATTGAACCAACTGCTTGTTATTACAGGACTTTTTCTGTTTTTTGGTGTGCATCTATACTTCAATAAGAAAAAATTATAATTAAATTCTATTATATTTTAAAAAACCGCCTTACATTTGCCTAACAGTGTTAGATTATTTAATACTTAATAAAATGGCAAGTAGAGATCGTATTTTAAGACAAAAAGAAGAGACAAGAAATAATATTCTTGAGGCTTCTTATGCTATCGTCAAAGAAGAAGGATGGCACGGTCTGAGCATGCGAAAGATTGCTGACAAAATTGAATACACTGCTCCTATAATTTACGAATACTTCTCGAACAAAGATGCTATTTTACGTGAACTAACAGGTAAGGGTTTTATTAAATTAGGTAAAGAGCTCGAAAAGGCTAAAGCAAAATTTGAAAAGCCGGAAGAGCAACTGGAAGCGATGTGGATGGCCTATTGGGATTTTGCCTTTACGGATACCGAAATGTACCAGGTAATGTTTGGCGTACAGATGAACTGCTGTTCTGAGCAATGTGATGCTGCGAAAACCCCATATAAATTGTTTACTTCGGTTATTGCTGACATCATGAAAAACAGTAACCCAACTGAAGAAGTAATCAAACAGAAATATTTTACTTTCTTTTCTGTCATTCATGGTTTGATTGCAATTAACATCATCAACAAAAGTGACGTAATGGAAACTATCAACAATCAGATTCTGAAAGATGCGATTGGCGGAATCATAAAATCAATACAATAAAAAAATTTCACTTTAACTTAACAGTGGTAAATAATTTAATAGGTAATTAACAAATCCTTTTTTTATTTCTTTTACTTAACAGTGATAAATAATTTAATTAACATAAAAAACAGACACCTTTAGCAGATTACTTAACACTGATAAATAATTTAATACCGATTATGAAACACAATTGGAAAACACTTTTATTTGAATTTTCCCATCACTTTACTTAACAGTGTTAGAAAATTTACTAACGTTAAGTACTATCTTGCTATCGCAAC
>CBFGNY010000033.1:0-30557 GCA_965650235.1 uncultured Flavobacterium sp.
CCATCCAGGTTTGCCAGCTTTTTCATGTGGGTGATAAAGCGGCTTCCTTTCACAACGTAAACAAATTCTTCGTTTCTGAAGAAATCTTACCTCAGACATTATCGGTACTTCAAACACGTTCAACTCCGGTTGGAATTGAATTGATAGTTGGAAATCATGAAACCTTTGATTTCTCTAATGAATTCTTCGGGGCTATTCTTCAATACCCTGGAAAATACGGACAAGTAAACGACTATTCGGCTTTTATCGCTAAAGCAAAAGAAAACGAAATAAAAGTTGCCGTTGCTGCAGATATCTTATCATTAGCCACTTTAACCTCTCCAGGAGAAATGGGAGCTGCTGTTGTAGTTGGAACTTCACAGCGTTTTGGGGTACCAATGGGTTATGGTGGTCCGCATGCTGCTTTTTTTGCCACTAAAGACGAATACAAACGATCGATGCCAGGTCGTATCATCGGAGTTTCTATTGATGTAAACGGGAACCGTGCTTTACGTATGGCATTAGGAACTCGCGAACAGCACATTAAACGTGAAAAGGCAACTTCAAATATTTGTACAGCTCAGGTTTTATTAGCAGTTATGGCCGGAATGTACGCAGTTTATCATGGCCCAAAAGGATTAAAATACATTGCTGATAAAGTACACGCATCAGCGGTTACTGCTGCTGAAGCTTTAAATAAATTAGGCGTTTACCAAACCAACACGGCTTACTTTGATACTATTTTGGTAAAAGCAGATGCTCAAAAAGTAAAAGCTGTTGCGGAGAAAAATAAAGTAAACTTTTTCTATCCTGATGCTGATAGCATTTCGATTTCGTTTAACGAAACAACTTCAATTGGTGATATCAACCAAATTATTGCCATTTTTGCTGAGGCTTTAGGAAAAGAAACTTTTACTGTTTCTGAATTAACTACAGCAAGTCAATTACCTGCTTCATTAGAAAGAACATCTTCTTTCTTAACGCATGATGTATTCAACAATCATCATTCAGAAAGTCAGATCATGCGTTACATCAAAAAATTAGAGCGTAAAGATTTATCATTGAATCATTCGATGATTTCATTAGGTTCTTGTACGATGAAATTAAACGCCGCTTCAGAAATGTTGCCTTTATCAATGCCAAACTGGAACAGTATCCATCCATTTGCACCAATTGAGCAAGCTGAAGGTTACATTACCATGCTAAAAAAACTGGAGGAGCAATTAAATGTAATTACCGGATTTGCCGGAACTACATTGCAGCCTAACTCAGGAGCTCAGGGAGAATATGCAGGTTTAATGGCTATTCGGGCGTACCACTTATCAAGAAACGAAGGTCATCGTAATGTATGTTTAATTCCTTCATCGGCTCACGGAACCAATCCTGCTTCTGCAGCGATGGCCGGAATGAAAATTATCGTTACTAAAACGACTCCGGAAGGAAACATTGATGTAGAAGATTTGAGAGAAAAAGCGATTGAACATAAAGATGATTTATCTTGTTTAATGGTAACATATCCTTCTACTCACGGAGTTTTCGAATCCTCAATTATCGAAATCACAAAATTAATCCACGACAACGGCGGATTAGTATATATGGATGGTGCTAATATGAATGCGCAGGTTGGTTTAACTAACCCTGCAACCATTGGTGCTGACGTTTGTCACTTAAACTTACACAAAACATTCGCTATTCCTCACGGTGGTGGCGGACCTGGAGTTGGACCAATCTGTGTGAACGAAAAATTAGTTCCATTTTTACCAACAAACCCAATCTTAAAAGTCGGTGGCGAACAAGCAATTACAGCCATTTCATCTGCACCTTACGGATCAGCTTTAGTTTGTTTAATTTCTTACGGTTATATTACCATGATGGGTGCCGAAGGATTAAAAAGTGCTACAGAGCATGCTATTTTGAATGCTAACTATATGAAAGCCCGTTTCGAAGGACACTATCCAATTCTTTATACCGGAGAATGCGGAAGAGCCGCTCACGAAATGATTTTAGATTGTCGTGCCTTTAAAGAAAATGGAATTGAAGTTGGTGATATTGCGAAACGTTTAATGGATTATGGTTTCCATGCGCCAACGGTTTCTTTCCCGGTTGCAGGAACTTTAATGATCGAACCAACTGAATCTGAAGATTTAGCTGAATTAGATCGTTTTTGTGATGCTCTTATTTCAATCAGAAAAGAGATCGAAGCTGCAACAGCCGATGATAAAAACAACGTATTGAAAAATGCACCTCATACATTGGCAATGTTGACAACTGATACTTGGGATTTCCCATATACCAGAGAAAAAGCAGCTTACCCATTAGACTACATTGCAGAAAATAAATTCTGGCCATCTGTTCGTCGTGTAGATGATGCATATGGTGACAGAAATTTAATTTGTAGCTGTGCTCCTATTGAAGCTTATATGTAAAATTAAAAAAATCATTCCAATTTAAAATTTTTCAGATTTGATCAGATAAATTTAAATCCTTTATTAAAGAGCTACAAATTAGTAGCTCTTTTTTGTTTCTGTAATTATTAAATATCCTCCCAATAATTTGATTTTACTAAAAACAATCATTTATTCGTAAAGCAACGCTATTAGTAGTTTTTTCTTATTCTTTTTTTTACAATCGGTTGTTTAATTTTAACCTAAATCATATCATTAATATGCTTATCAAATAACTAAAACATTAATAATTAAAATTTTAGATAAAAATATTTTAATCTTTTTCTCACAATCGGTTGTGTTTTATTACTATATTAGTCAAATATTTAACCTCAAAAAACCATTATTATGAAAAAAAGAATCGCATTTTTATTATTAATTAGTCTTTTAACATTTACAAGCTGCTCTAAAGAAGAAGAATCTGCAGTAATTGAAAACACATCTTTGGTAAAAGATATAAGGCCTACAAATCTTACTGCCAAAGTAAGTTCTAATGCCACCATTGATGCAAATACCCCTCAGCAATACATTCGAGGTTTTGGAGGAGCAAACATTCGAGGCTGGGTAGCAGATTTAACAGCCAGTCAAAAAATTAAAGCTTTCTCAACGACTGAAGGTTTAGGACTAAGTGTCCTTAGGGTAAGAATTTCTCCTAACAGTTCTGATTGGACTGCTGAAAAAGCAACAATCGATGCCGCTAAATCATATGGAGCTACTATCATAGCTTCATCATGGACTGCACCAGCATCAATGAAAGACAATAACAATCTCGTGGCGGGCAAACTAAAAACAAGTTCTTATTCTGCTTACGCACAACATCTTAAAAACTTCAATACAACCGTAGGAGGAGTTGCTGCCATCAGTCCAATAAATGAACCTAATATTAATGTAAACTATGAATCGATGGAGCTGACGGCTTCAGAAGTTGCTAATTTTGTTGCAGCCCAGGGAGATAACTGTGGTACTAAAATAATGGCACCAGAACCTTTTAACATGAACACCACTTATATTAACACCTACCTGAGCAACACTACAGCCAAAAATAAAACTAGTTATATTGCTGGTCACATATACGGTGCCAATCCAACATATGTTAACTTTGGAAAAGAAGTCTGGATGACGGAGCATATTACAGACACTAACGATGCCAACATTTGGACTGGCGCTATGAACACCGCTAAAGAAATACACAAATGTATGGTTGCAGGTTACAGTATGTATACCTGGTGGTATATAAGAAGAAGCTACGGCTTGCTTGATGAAAACGGTAATATTACTAAGCGTGGTTATGCAATGGCACACTTCTCTAAATATATACGCCCCGGATTTAATAAAATAAATTGTACCCCAAATCCATCTTCAGGAGTTTACATTACAGCATATAAAAAAGACAACAAAATAGTTATTGTCGCTATAAATGATAATTCCGAAATTACATACCAGCCTTTTACCTATAACAATATATCAATCAGCGGCTTTAATAGGTATAAAACAACTAATTCATCCAATTTAATTTCTGACAATATTAGTGTATCCGGAGGTAACTTCGGAATCAATTTACCTGCATCCAGTATCACAACTTTAGTTTCCTATTAATTAGGGCACTTGTTAATACCCATAAATGCCTCGATAATTCGGGGCATTTTATTATTTTAGGTATTCTATTCTTTATTTCAATCGTTTGAAATCTTTGCAAAATAGAATTTTCATTAAAAAATAAACAATATTTTCAATCAAAAATTACTATTTGACAATTATATGCATGCATAGTAATTTTTATGATTGTAATATTATATTTATTTATAAATTAGCGTAAAATTTTGGAAAAAGGACTAATGAAAATAAAAATAATAGGCATCGGAAGTTATATTCCGCAGAAGGAAGTTAAAAATACTGATTTTGACAAACATGTTTTTTTAAATGAAGACGGTACTCCTTTTGGATATCCAAACGAAGTGGTGATTAAAAAATTTAAAGGTATTACCGGAATCGAAAACCGCCGTTATGCAGAGGATAATCATATCACTTCAGATTTAGCTTTTTTTGCTGCCGAAAAGGCAATTGCAAATGCAAATATTTACAAGGAGTCATTAGATTATATCATTTTCGCACATAATTTTGGCGACGTAAAATGTGGGACTAATCAATCGGATATGATTCCGAGTTTAGCGACCCGTGTGAAACATAAACTGGATATCAAAAATCCAAAATGTGTGGCGTATGATATTCTTTTCGGATGTCCGGGCTGGATCGAAGGAGTTTTGCAAGCCAATGCTTTCATCAAATCCGGAATGGCAAAAAGAGTGTTGGTAATTGGAGCCGAAACTTTATCAAGAGTTGTTGATGACCATGATCGCGATTCGATGATTTATTCTGACGGAGCGGGTGCTTCAATTTTAGAAGCTTCGAATGATGATGAAACTGGTTTGCTTTCTTACGAAAGTGCAACTTTTGCAAATGATGAAGCCAATTATTTATACTTTGGCAAATCATACAATCCAGACTTGGATCCGGATATTAAATACATCAAAATGTACGGCCGTAAAATTTACGAATTTGCATTAAGCCAGGTTCCGAGCGCCATGAAAAGCTGTTTAGACAAAAGCGGAATTCCTATTGATGAGGTGAAAAAAATCCTGATTCACCAGGCAAACGAAAAAATGGACGAAGCGATTATCGATCGTTTTTATAAACTGTACGACAAAACCGCTCCCAAAGACATTATGCCAATGAGCATCCATGATTTGGGAAACAGCAGTGTTGCAACCGTGCCTACTTTATACGATCTGCTAATTCAGGGAAAAATAGAAAATCACGAAATCAACAAAGGCGATGTCGTTATTTTTGCTTCGGTTGGAGCAGGAATGAACGTTAATGCATTTGTTTACAGATATTAATTTTTAGAAGCTAATCCAGCTGTACATTACAAGTCCACACTTAAAAAATGTGTTTTTCTACGTCTTAAAAAAGCTTCTTTTAGTCGCTTCTTTAAACCTGTAAAAACTACACTTTTTAAGTCGTGGGCTTTTCATTTCCATCTGGGCTAAAAAACACCAAAAAAAGAAGATAACTTTGTATCTTTGCGACCTAATTATAAAATCAAGAACGATATTTTTGTTTCGTTCACTTCAATAGCTATGTACGAAAAAACGTTTCCAAATAAAAGATTCAAACTTACTTTAGAATTTTTACAAAAGCATATCAAAACTTCTGAAACAATCCTGGATTTAGGAGTCGAAAATCCGTTTTCTAAAATTATGAAAGAAGCAGGATATTCTGTAAAAAATACAACCGGCGAAGATTTAGATTTGGATCAAAACGTTTTAAGAACAGATAATCAGGATGTTGTAACGGCATTTGAAATCTTTGAACATTTACTCAATCCGTTTACGATTTTAAATGAAATAAAGTCAAACAAACTTTTGATTTCGATTCCGATGCGTTTGTGGTTTTCTCCGGCGTATCGTTCTAAAACAGATATGTGGGACAGACATTACCACGAATTTGAAGACTGGCAATTGGACTGGCTTTTAGAAAAAACAGGGTGGAAAATTATCGACAGACAAAAATGGACAAACCCGGTAAAAAAGTTTGGATTAAGACCTTTTTTACGCAGTTTCACCAATAGATATTATATTGTTTACGCTGAAAAAAATTCATAATTAATAATTTACAATCCATAATTATTTTATGAAATACTACATCGTCATTCCCGCACATAATGAACAGGATTTAATTGGCCTGACTTTACAATCTCTGGTTTCTCAGACTGTTTTACCATCAAAAATTGTGGTAGTAAATGACAATTCGACTGATAGAACAGAAGAAGTTGTTTTGGGTTTCGCTAAAGAGAATCCGTATATTTCTGTAGTAAACAAAACTTCAGATGTAATTCATATGCCGGGAAGCAAAGTAATTCAGGCTTTTCAGAAAGGCTTCGAAACTTTGGATTCAGAATACGATATTATAGTAAAAATAGACGGCGATTTGATTTTTCCTCCCAACTATTTCGAAACCATTATAAGACATTTTCAATCTGATCCAAAAATTGGAATGGCTGGGGGATTTTGTTACATTGAAAAAAATGGCGATTGGATATTGGAAAACCTGACCGACAAAGATCATATTCGGGGTGCATTAAAAGCCTATAGAAAAGAAACTTTTCAGCAAATTGGAGGTTTAAAACCCGCAATGGGATGGGACACGGTAGACGAACTGCTTTGTAAATATTACGATTGGAAAGTAGTTACAGATGAATCTTTACATGTAAAACACCTTAAACCAACAGGCGCCAATTATAATAAAACAGCACGTTACAAACAGGGCGAAGCTTTTTATACCTTAGGATACGGCTTCTGGATTACGGCAATTGCATCAGCTAAATTAGCAATGATGAAGAAAAAACCTTTCCTGTTTCTGGACTATATCAAGGGATTCTGGAAAGCTAAAACGGCTAAAACTCCTTTATTGGTTACAGACGAACAAGCCAAATTTATTAGAAATTACCGTTTCAAAAAAATGAAAGAAAAGTTAATTTGATTCGGAAAACAGCCGAAAATCTATAACTCATACCCCAAAACTCGTAACTTCTTTTTACCTTAGCCAATATTTCAAAAACTATGATGCTAATTCGTTATTTATCTCAAGTAGGAAGATATTTTTTAATGTTGAAAGAAATTTTCAATAAGCAGACCAAATGGTCTGTGATGAAAAAATTGATTTTCAAAGAAATCGATGACTTGATTATCGACTCTCTTGGTATCGTTTGTTTTATTTCTTTCTTTATTGGTGGCGTTGTAGCCATTCAAACCGCACTAAATTTAACTAATCCTTTGATTCCAAAATATTTAATAGGTTTTGCTACACGTCAATCCGTAATTTTGGAGTTTGCTCCTACATTTATTTCTGTAATTATGGCGGGAAAAATGGGATCTTACATTACTTCCAGTATTGGAACGATGCGCGTTACAGAACAGATTGATGCTCTTGAAGTTATGGGAGTAAATTCATTAAACTATCTTGTTTTTCCAAAAATAGTAGCTTTATTAATGTATCCTTTTGTAATCGGAATTAGTATGTTCCTGGGTATTTTTGGCGGATGGCTTGCTTGTGCATATGGTGGCTTTTCGACTAGTCAGGACTTTATTCAGGGTGCACAGATGGAATTTATTCCTTTTCATATTACGTATGCCTTCATTAAAACTTTAATTTTTGCGATGTTATTAGCCACAATCCCATCTTTTCACGGATATTACATGAAAGGCGGCGCACTTGAAGTTGGTAAAGCAAGTACCGTTTCGTTTGTATGGACATCGGTTTGTATTATTCTTTTTAATTATATATTAACTCAATTATTATTAGGATAATGATAGAAGTAAAAAACATAGAAAAATCATTTGGTGACACTAAAGTTTTAAAAGGTATTTCTACCGTTTTTGAAACTGGAAAAACCAATCTGATTATTGGACAAAGCGGATCAGGAAAAACGGTCTTATTAAAAACTTTATTAGGAATCCACGCTCCTGATTCCGGGACAATTGAATTTGACGGACGTGTTTATTCAAGTTTGGATCCGGATGAGAAAAGAGAATTAAGAACGGAGATTGGAATGGTTTTTCAGGGTAGTGCTTTATTCGATTCCATGACTGTTGAAGAGAATGTGGCTTTTCCGTTAAGGATGTTTACAAACGACAATAGGGCAAAAATTAAAGAACGTGTTGACTTCGTTCTGGAAAGAGTAAACCTGGTTGAGGCACATAAAAAATTACCCTCTGAGATTTCCGGAGGTATGCAAAAACGTGTTGCTATTGCCCGCGCTATTGTAAACAATCCAAAATATTTATTTTGTGACGAACCTAATTCAGGATTAGACCCAAACACTTCAACTTTGATTGATAACCTGATCAAGGAAATTACCGAAGAATACAATATCACAACCGTAATCAATACGCACGATATGAACTCAGTAATGGAAATTGGAGAAAATATTGTTTTCCTGAAAAAAGGATTAAAAGCCTGGCAGGGAACTAAAGAAGAGATCTTTAGAACCGATAATAAAGACATTGTAAAATTTGTGTACTCTTCAAACTTATTTAAAAAAGTGCGAAAAGCTTATTTGAAAGGTTAAAACCTTTTAAATTTCCAATAAAAAGCAAATTCCAAATTCCAAACATATAAATTGGGATTTGGAATTTTTTTGGTCGTTAGAATTTGAACCCCAGCGCTATCGAACAGACGAAGTAATTTAAAAAATTGGAATTTTCTATTGAACATTTATCAACTCTACCTCTGCATTTGGGTTAAAGAGATACGTTCTTCCTGAGCTGATTTCAATACATTCAAAACGTTTCGTCCTCACAGCTAATTTTTTGAATATTTTACCATTTTTTATTCTGAAAACACTTCCGTACGGAATTTCGAAAACGTAATTTTTATCGTTCTTTGCATCGTATTGTTTCAAAGCCAGAGATAAAGTGGTATCGGTATCACTGCTTGCTGAAGGGTTTTTAAAATGCCTCGCCAACAACGGAAGTAATTGACCCGGGAAAATTTCCGGTCTGATAAAAGGTACCATCATTCGCTGAAACGTAAACTTCCATTCGTTTCCATGAGGTTTGATGTTTCTTCCAAATTTTTCAAAAGCTACTAAATGTGCGATTTCATGAATCAGCGTAATCAAAAAACGATATTTATTTAAACTCGCATTTACCGTGATTTCATGTTTGCCACTCGGTCCTCTTCTGTAATCGCCATGGCGCGTCTGACGCTCATTAACGATTTTAAGATGTACCTGATTGGCAACAATCAATTCAAAAACAGGCTTTACAGCATGTTCTGGTATATATCTAGCGAGTGTTTCGTTCAATTTTTGAAGTTAAATGTTATTTGTTAAAAGTTAGATGTTATTTCAATTGGAATTTAACTCATGGATTCGTTGAAGAAACTTCCAATACTTTCCCATTAAAATATTTATTTCCGTTTAATGTAAAATCATAAATATAAGTTGCCATCCCTTCTGCAGAAATCGGAGCCTGATAACCCGGGAAGGCATCATTTAGCATTTCTGTCTGAACAGACCCCAAAGCCAGAACATTGAATGAAATACCTTTTTCTTTGTATTCTTCAGCAAGTAATTCGGTTAGGGTACCAACAGCTCCTTTACTTGAACTATACGCTGATAATCCGGCAAATTTAAGACTTCCTCTCACGCCACCAATCGAACTGATAGTTACAACGTGACTTCCTTTTTCAAGATAGGGCAAACAGATTCGGGTAAGATTGGCTACTGCAAAAACATTTACTTTGTAAATACTTTCAAAATCCGCCTGTGTGGTTTCTGCAAAAGGTTTTAAAAGCAAAGCACCGGCATTATGTACAACGGCATCAACTTTTTTCCATGATGAAGAAAGAAAATCACTCACAATATTCAATTGAGATTCATCTGCTAAATCAACTGAAAGACACGTAACATTTTGGTGCTCTAAAAGTATTTGTGGTGTTTTTCTGGAAATAGCCAAAACCTGATGACCTGAATTCGCAAACTGCAAAGCCAGTTCATAACCTATTCCTCTTGAAGTTCCTGTAATGATGATATTTTTCATTTGGCAAAAATAAACAAATCCAATAAAAAGAACTGTTATTTCATAGTAATTTCCTGCGTTGGAGTTGTTGCAATTTGAGTCACAGCAGGCAAGAATTCCTGAATAAATTTAGTCATATGTGGAATATCCATCAACTTAAATTCATCTGAAACATGGTGATAAAAATCAAAATTTTCAAAATCAAAAGTGCTTATTGACTGACAGGGCTTTTTGAACATTTCATAAAAGGGATGATTATCCGATCTGTAGAATAATTGGTATTCAGCTTCCTTAGGCAAAAATCCAATGGTGTTTTTACCAGTATATTGATTAATCTTTTCAGCCATGTTTGATTTATCGAAACCGGTTACATAGGTCAAATAATCACGTTTCATTGGCACACCAACCATCTCGATATTCAATTGGGTATACATATTAAAATTTTGGCTTTTTAGTTTCTCCGCTAAACTTTTAGAACCTAAAAGACCTTTTTCTTCTCCGGCAAAAAATACAAAAAGAATACTGCGTTTGTTTGATTTTGTTTCGGCAAAATATTTCGCCATCTGGGCAACGACCGTTACTCCTGAGGCATCATCGTTTGCACCGTTATTTATTTGATCTTCCTGCTTATTTTTCAACAGACCTATATGATCGTAATGGGCGCTTAACACCACAAACTCTTTTTTGAGTTCAGGATCACTTCCTTCCAAAAACCCAACAATATTATAAGCTGGTAATTTAAAATTGGTAAGCGTATCACGATAAGTACTGAAATAAGGCTTTACATTATTCTCCTTCAAAAAGTCCTCTAAAAAAACAGCTGCTTTTTCGATACCCTGAGTTCCGGTTTCACGCCCTTCTAATTCATCTGAAGAAAGGTATTTTAAAAAATCTGAAACCTCAGATTCCTTTACTTTATAAGGAATCTCTAAAAGTTTCGAATCTGATTGTGATACTTTTTTGCCTGCCGTAACAGGATTTGATTTACAGCTTAATAAAAATAACGGAAAAAGAAGAAAATAAAATCTTTTCATAACTGAAGGTTTAGACTTCAGAAAACTATAGGTCTAAAGTCGCAGATTTAAAATATTTTTTATACACTTTATATACCTGAATACTCCCTAAAACAATAAAAAACAGCGGAATAATAACTGGCATAATATACTTTGAAAATTGATTTGCTTTATGGAAAATAGTCTGTAATAAAATAATCAAACTAAACATTCCTAAAAAAATCCCAATCAAAGTTCCTGCAATATAATAATATTTTAACTTTTTTTCGATGCTAATATACTTTCCATTAAGCAAATATAGGTTCCAGCTGGTCCAAAAAGGAAATTGTAAAACATTAAAACAATTCAATACAACACCTATCATAAAAGGAGAATACATAAGATAATCCCGTAAATTAATGTCTGATTTTGTTGTTTGATTATAACTGAAATAAAAAACATAAGCCAGGACAAACATAAATACTACCGAAAACAAATCGATAATTTTCATTAATTTTTTGTTTCGCACCAGCTGCTTTGCAAAAATCAGCGTGAAATAAATGACAAAAGTCTCGACAAAAACAACTCCAAGCAAAAAGAAAATGAGATTATTAAGTCCAGATTTGGAGTAAATCTCTAAGCCTGCCAGATTTAAATATCCCAGCGGAATTGAGCCTAAAAAACTCACTACAAATCCTACTGATATATTCTTTAATCTTTTCATTTTAAATATTCATGATTTTATTATTCTGTGCCAAATGCAGTCTGTATTCTCGCATTCCAACTTTATAATCTAAATAAGGCACTCCCATTTTATGATTTTCAACACTTATTTCATACATATACGTGATATGTCTCGCCAGTTCTTTCCAGGCGAACCAAACCGAATGTTTAGGATCATAAATATGTGTAGGTTCACTCGCTGCACCGTTGAGTTCAACGATCTGAAAATTTTCTCCACGTTCCAATTCTTCAAAGGTATTGTACATGATATCGAAACGACCAAAATAGAACTCGGGAATTTGAACAGCGATTTCATTCATCATTGCCGTTAATTTAGGCGTAATCAAATCACTGTCATCAAGAAATTTTGCACCGCGGCAATGATTCCCAAACGGAACCAGATTTTTCGTCTCCCCTTTCTGTAAAACAGTATACAACTGATCGCCGTATTCTTGTTTTAAAACCTCAAGCTGGAATTCAAATCGTGGAGTTTGCTTGATTAGCTCCTCAATGGTTGACTTGCCATCCCCTTTCACAATCAGAAATTCTTTGGAAACAATTCCGGTTATTTTTCCGGTTTTTTGAAGCGGATGACGCACATAAAAAATCCCCACTTCATTTTGAAACGGAATCAAATCCTGTATTAAAAAATCAAAATTTGCTTTCTCGGCATATTTTTTTAATTCTGAAACTGTTTTTATTTTTTTTACGCCCGAACCACGCAAGCCAATATCCGGTTTTGCTATCAATGGAAAATAAATTTCCTTTTCTACAACTGTATTCACAACACTCTCAAAATCAGTATTCTCACGAATCAAAATTGTTTTTGGATAATATTTTTCGGGAAGTAAATCGTAAATCTGTTTTTTGCTCTCCATCATGAATCCGCCATTTTTTATTTTTGGATTTGAGGCGTTAAAGAAAAAAATCGACCTTGCCCTGATCGCATAATACGCCCAAAGAAAATAAATGGGAAGGTATAAAACCTGAAACGGCCAATACTCCCAATTACTGATTTTATGGATAAATAGTTTCATCTGTAAGTTTTAAATACTAATAAAAGTGGACGAAAAATCCTGGGTATCCATTAAATCATAATACCGCAAAATGCATTTGTTTTTTTCGATTACAGCCTGGGTTATACTTACCGTTTTCAATACATTTTCCCTATTGATGATGAGACCATTTTCTGAATCGTCCTGTTCCGTATTTCGATGAAAATCCAAAATTTCGTTAGCCGAAATTTCTTTTTTAGCTATTAGGAAATCACTAAACCAATTTGATCTTTTTTGTCTGATTTCCTTCGGATACAAAGTAACCGATGACCAAATATGATTTTTACTGGCATCTAATAAAGTTTTCATTTTAACGAGACCATCCCAAACCAATTCATGCAATTCTTCCTGCTGATACAAAACCAATGTAAAAGGTTCGACATCTTCGAGGTTAATCTGATTCCAAAAATCCTTTGGCGATTCGCTTGAAATAATATCCAAAGCAATCAATCCTCTGCTCTTTCTGTAAAAAAGCTCCGGTATATGTTTGTCTTTTCCACCATTAAGTAGCACTAAAACAGTTTTGGTTTCATCAATCACAAACCACGTTCCTCCTGCTTTTGTATCTTTTGGATACATTATATTTTTACCATTTCGGCAATAATTTTTAGGCGCTGCAGCACTCGGACGAATCACTTTTTCGTCACGATTTGAGGTAATAATTATACCTTCATTATTATTTACAAAACTTACTGTACACATTGCTTTCTATATTCTATGGTGGATCGGGCAACTCCAAAATTTTCATCAACCGAAATATTTTCTAATTGTAAAACGGCCACTTTTATTAATGCCTGATGATGAATACAATGTTCCAGATTATAAAGCAATTCTCTGTAATAATTACTTTGAATCCTAATATTATGGCCGTCAATGACTTGCTCCAGATAGATTACTTTATTTTCGCTCCTCAGCCCCATTTTTATGGCGGCAATGCATTTTTTGGCAAATTCAGTTTCGGTTTGGATCTGGTTGTTTCGTTCGCGGTTGTCATAATTTAAAACTCCGGAATCATAACAATTTTCAAGACATTGAAACATCTCCAAAACATGTCGGGTATGCTCACCAATTGTGGCATTACTCAATGCCGGACAGGGTTTTAAATAATCCTGATCAGACAATTGATTTAAAAGATACAATAATTCGTCTAAAATGTGCCGTATGGATTTTAACAACATAACTATTTTAAATTTAGAAGATTAAACAATTTATTTTTATCGAAATAAAGCAGTGCGAAACAGCTTAAGAGAGTAATTACAGCCAGGCTAAAAAGTAATCCGCCATCATTTTTAACTTCTATTCCCAAGACAAATAAATGAGATGCAATAGCACCAGCCATTATTCCGATTCCACCCAAAGCGCCAATCCATGTTGTCTTCGGAATTAAAATTAAAACAGCAACAATCAACTCTGCTATTCCGGTACCAATTCTTCCGTAGGGTTCTATTCCTAAGGTAGAAAATATATAAATACTTTCTTCTGCGCCGCTGAATTTAAAAAACAGTGTCTGCAACAAAATTCCTGAAGCCACAATCCTGAAAATCCATTTTATAATTTTCGTTTTCATGGCGCTTATCTATATATTTTTTTCCAATTAATAGTAGCCTGCCTTTTTAAATTAGCTTCATCTTTATTCCAGTTCTTCAATGTATTATTAAAATATGCATTGTAAAATAGGTATAATTTGCCGTCAATAATTTTAAAAGTTTCCGGATTTATTTCAACTTTCCCACCATCACTCCCCATCGCATAGGCGCACCATCCACCATACTGAGGTTCATATTTTGATGGATTTTTCAAGAACGTTTCTTTATTTCCGGTTGAGGAAAATTGATATGTCACCCCTTCATACGATGCTGAAATCTCTTTTTTTCCTTTAATAGCTTTTTTCAGGGTAAAATAACCAACCGGATCATATCCTTGAATGGCTACTTTATTTTCTAAATTATACTGACTTATTCTTTTACCTTCATTTTGAGCAACTAAAATTCCGGAAATCAAAATCAATACTAATACTACTAATCTTTTCATCACTGTTTATTTTAAGTTCTTTAATACAGAAACCAATAATTCAGCAGAAATACGATGCTTGAAATCAGGCGAAATATATTCGAACAAAATCTCATTCTCTGTGTTTACTACAAAAACAGAGGGTACCGGCAAAAAGTTAGTATTCAATCCATTAGAATGTACGTTAATTACTGATTTATAGTTTTCAGGTGCTTCAAAAGCAATTCCGATTGCCTTGATCAATTCTCCTTTTGAATCAGAAAGCAGGGTATATTTTACCTTATCTTTCTCTTCTGTAATTTTCAAATTGGCAGGCGCATCCGGACTTATGGCAATAATTTGGAATCCCTCAGCAAGGATTTGTTTTTCGGCTTCAGCCAAAGCCTGCAAATGTGTATTGCAATACGGGCACCAGCCACCGCGATAAAAAACTAAAACACTCTTTTTCTTTTTAAGTAAATCAGCTAATTGAACATCTGTATTTTCAGCTGATTTTAAAATAATGTTTGAAATTTTCTCTCCTATTAATAACGGAGTAATATCAGTCGCAGATTTGGGAACCGCATTTTGAGCATGAGCAACTGCAGTAAGAGTTGCTAAAAAAATAAAAAGTAATTTTTTCATAATTTAAAGTTTTTACATTTTGATGATGTAAAACTACTTCACTATGAAAAAGCAAAATGTCGGCTAATTTACAATTGCCCTCAAATAATTATAATTTGGTAATATCCTGAATAACAATTTCTTTTCGGTTATAAGTTAACAAATTATTCGCTTCCATTTCGTTTAGCAATTGTGTAGCGGTTTGTCTTGAGGTACAAATAATTTGTGCAATATCATTTTGAGTTAAATAATTTTCGATAGTTATTTTATTTCCATCCACAACTCCTTCTTTTTCTGCCCAGTCTTTTAGAAACTGATACAATCGGGTTTTGGCATCTTTAGAAATTAAATTCGAATAACTGTTTTTAATGCGTTTCATTTTCAAACCTACAAATTTGGTATACGAAAGTGCCAAAGTTGGGTTTTTCAATAATAAATCTTCAAAGTCAGACATTAAAAAACTGCATATAGCAACATCATCAGAAAGGACTTTTGCATACTCTTCGTTTTTATAGTCGGTTTCTAAAGTCAACTCACCAAACAAATCTCCTTTTTGAATAATGTCTTTTATAGTTTCATTGCCATCATCATCAACGGCAACAATCTTGATATTTCCTTTTTTAAGCAGAAATATTCTTGGCACATCTGAAGAAGAAAAATAGATTATTTCGCCTTTTGAAGCTTTTTTAAAACCTGTAATAATGCATAATTGTTTGATTTGAGAAAAGCTCAAAGTTCTGAACAGCTTGTGATCCCGCAAATACCAATATTTTAAATCTTCATACATAAAGCCAAATCTATTATTGTAAATGTAATTAAATTTTCATCTTAAAAACAAAACCCTTTCGAAGCTTAAATTCGAAAGGGTTTGTATAATAATTAATTCCCGGAAGATTATTCTGCAATAACCGATCTTGAAATTACGATTTTTTGAATTTCAGAAGTTCCTTCGTAAATCTGGGTAATTTTGGCATCACGCATAAAACGTTCAACATGATATTCTTTTACGTAACCGTTTCCACCATGAATTTGCACTGCTTCAACAGCCGTATCCATTGCTACCTGAGAAGCGAATAATTTTGCCATTGCCCCACTTACATCATAGTTTTTATGCTGGTCTTTATCCCAGGCTGCTTTCATACATAAATGTCGTGCTGCTTCAATATTAACTGCCATGTCTGCCAATTTAAAAGCAATAGCCTGATGATTGCAGATTTCTGTCCCGAAAGCTTTTCTTTCTTTAGAATATTTCAAAGCTAGTTCATAAGCACCAGAAGCAATTCCTAAAGCCTGAGAAGCAATTCCGATACGTCCTCCGGCAAGGGTTTTCATTGCAAATTTAAATCCGAAGCCGTCTTCTCCAATTCTATTTTCTTTTGGAACTTTTACATCACTAAACATTAAGGAATGTGTATCAGAACCGCGAATACCCATTTTTTGTTCTTTAGGGCCAACCGAAAATCCTGGCATGTCTTTAGTCATAATCAGGACATTTATTCCTTTATGTTTTAATTCGGCATGTGTTTGGGCAATTACCAAATACACAGATGCTGTGTTTCCGTTTGTAATCCAGTTTTTTGTACCGTTTACCAAATAATGATCTCCCATATCAATGGCGGTAGTTTTCTGTGAAGTGGCGTCACTTCCTGCCTCAGGTTCACTTAAACAAAAAGCACCATGAATTTCTCCTGAAGCAAGACCTGGTAAATATTTTTGTTTTTGCTCTTCGGTACCAAATTCCTGCAATCCCCAACAAACTAAAGAATTATTTACAGACATCACTACCGAAGCAGATGCATCTACCTTAGAAATCTCCTCCATCGCAATTACATACGAAATTGTGTCGAGCCCGCTTCCACCATATTTTGGGTCAACCATCATGCCCATAAATCCTAACTGACCCATTTTTTTAACTTGTTCAGTCGGAAAAATTTGTTTTTCGTCTCTTTCAATTACACCTGGCAACAATTCATTTTGAGCAAAATCCCTCGCAGCCTGCTGAATCATTAAATGCTCTTCGGTAAGATTAAAATCCATAATAGTATCTTTATTTTGTTAAAATGTCGCTCTGTTTTACATAAAAAAGCTTTTCAAAGATAATTTTTAAAAATCAAATAACAATGCGTGCATACTATTTTAAGCTTTAATTAGAAAATACTATAACGTTTTCGCTTTAACATTAAATAATATTCATATTTTAAGATTAAAGCACACAATAGAAATAAATATTTTTAAGAAAGAGGTATTGCAATTGACAAAATGAATTAAAACTGGTCAAATCCATTTTGCAATAAATTAATCTGTAAAGTTTTGATTTTAAATCCTTAAAAATAAAAAATATAAAAAACTTATAGCTTAAAAGCCTGAAATTTAGAAATTAACAGTATTTTTGCAAAAAAATAAATTATTCTGAATGACTATGAAAAAGATTTTACTATTACTTACATTTATTTTGAGTTTACAATTCTCAACCATCCGTGCACAAAAAAATTTAGACGTTAGAGGTGTCACTGTTCCACGGACTATTGATTTTAAAGGTAAAACCTTAACTTTAAATGGTGTTGGGGAGCGCTCTAAAATGTTTACCGAATTATACGTACAGGCTTTATATTTATCACAATTAACGCAAGATGCCAATCTTATATTGGAAAGTGATATTGAGATGGCTATCAGAATTCACATAACCTCATCATTGGTTACGTCAAAAAAATTATCCAAAGCATTGGCAAAAGGAATGGAAAAATCTGTTGGCGAAGCCGGAATGCTAAAATTATCAAAGGAAGTAAATGAACTAGAGGGTTTGATAGGAAGAGAAATTACAAAAGCAGGTGATAGTTTTAACTTAATCTATAATCCTTTAGACAAGTCTCTATGGATTTATAAAAATGATAAATACGAAGGGAAAATTGAAAGCTTTGAATTTAAAAAAGCATTTTTTGGTATCTGGCTTTCAGAAAATCCTGTAGACAAGGATTTAAAACAAGAGTTGTTAGGTAAAAACAACTAATTTAATTATAACGCGTTTCAACTATTAGAGTCTTCTTACCCTAGTAAGCGATTCGGGTAATTATTCATTTATTTGGGGTATCAGTAATTATTATCATTCTGATACCCAAATAAATGAAATTAGAATTATTTTACAATCTGATTTATTATTTGATTTATAGTATGAATCAAGACTGTTTTAAACAATATTCTTTCTTAATTCTTTTTTATATTTAAGATAGCATTTAAAGCTTTTTTAGGCTTTTTATTACGATCATATAGTAATGGATAATTAGTTCTGTTTGCAATAGGATAATCATTTTTCCACGACATTCCGTCATGTAATCCCCAAATAGCAACCCGAGCTATTTTATCTCTCTTTTTGTAAAATATTTCAAATAATTCTGCATATCTGTTTGCTAATTGCTGTTCAACATTCATTGGCAAACCATCTCTATACGGATCTAAAAATGCTTTAAATTCTTCTAATTCGTATTGAGGATGTAATAATCCAGTACCAATAATCTGACCTTCTTTTGTTAATGGTAACACATCAATATCGAGCTCTGTAATCATAACTTTTACACCTAAAGAGGCAAATGAATCTATTGCCGCTTCAATATATTCTTTCTTCGGATAATTAAGTCCCCAATGCCCCTGAATACCTATACCATCAATTCTGACACCTTCTTTTTTCAACATTCTCACCATACGCATAATACCATCTCGTTTTGTAGGCCTCCAGGCATTAAAATCGTTATAATATAATTCTGTATTTGGTGCATACTTACTGGTAAATTTAAATGCATTTTTTACTAATGTATCACCGTTGCCAATACTATTAACCCAGGTTGTTGGCCTGTAAGCACCATTTTCATCAAGCACTTCATTTACAACATCCCAAGCTTGTACTTTACCCGCATACCGTCCAGCAATGGTCTCAATATAAGTCCTCATGCGTTCCATTTGAGCTTCCTTTGTATTAGGGTTCCCCTTTTTATCCTGAAAAAACCAATCAGGCGTTTGATTGTGCCATATTAAAGTATGCCCAATCATAAACATTTTATTCTTTTTTCCGAATGCTACAAAGTCATCTGCAGGCTTAAAATTATAAATTCCTGGTTTTGGATTTATTCTTTCAGCTTTCATCACATTTTCCGGTGTAATTGCGTTGAATTGTTGTAAGATAATGTTTTGAGATACTGAATCTTGTCCGGAAGATATCTCTTCATTTACTGCCATTCCAATTAAAAATTCATTTTTAAATGACTCTTTTAACGTTAAATTGGACTGCTTGTCAATTTCCGGATCATGATTTTTACAATTAATAAAAACAACAAATACAGTGAGGAGAATTAGTTTAAATTTCATACTGATTAACGATTTAAAATTTTTGGACAAGATACTTAAATTATTTCCTTATAATTCTAAGGCTTACATGCAAATTGTAAATCCATATTCGTTTCTGTTTTTTCTTGAATACTTCATCAGATGTTGTTACCGGACAACATTCATATCTTATAAAAAAACAATAATATATATATTTCCCATTAAAGCTTTTATATATTTGTTTAAAATAAACATATCGCAACAATATGAAAGATTTATTGCAAAAATTTGAAAATAAGGAACCTGAAATTGTTTTTAACTGGAAAGATTCTGAAACAGAAGCCGAAGGCTGGACCGTTATTAACTCACTTCGTGGAGGAGCTGCAGGCGGAGGCACCAGGATGAGAAAAGGCCTTGATATAAATGAAGTTTTATCACTGGCCAAAACAATGGAAGTCAAATTCTCTGTTTCGGGACCCGCAATTGGAGGTGCAAAATCCGGAATCAACTTTGACCCTAAGGATCCACGTAAGCAAGGTGTTTTACAGCGCTGGTACAAAGCGGTTTCTCCTTTGTTGAAAAGTTATTACGGTACCGGAGGAGATTTAAATGTAGATGAAATTCATGAAGTTATCCCGATGACTGAAGAATGTGGTGTCTGGCATCCTCAGGAAGGAGTTTTCAACGGACATTTTAAACCAACCGAAGCTGATAAAATCAATAGAATTGGTCAATTGCGCCAGGGTGTTATTAAAGTAATAGAAAATCCTAAATTCTCTCCGGATGTTGCCCGAAAATATACCGTTGCCGATATGATTACCGGTTATGGTGTTGCTGAAGCTGTTCGCCATTTTTATGCAATTTACGGTGGCAACATCAAAGGCAAAAAAGCTATTATACAGGGTTTTGGAAACGTAGGTTCTGCAGCCGCATTTTATTTAGCTGAAATGGGAGCCAAAATTATCGGAATTATTGATATTGATGGAGGCTTAATCAAAGAAGAAGGCTTTTCTTTTGAAGAAATCAGGAAATTGTTCTTAAATAAAAACGGCAACAAATTAGTAGCCGATAATATGATTCCGTTTGAGGAAATCAATTCAAAAATATGGACCATTGGTGCAGAAGTATTCACACCTTGTGCTGCATCAAGATTGGTTACTCAAACTCAAATTGACAGTTTAATAGCCAACGGATTAGAGGTTATTTCATGTGGAGCGAATGTTCCTTTTGCTGACAAAGAGATTTTCTTCGGATCAATTATGGAAGAGGTTGACCATACAGTAAGTTTAATTCCTGATTTTATTTCGAACTGCGGAATGGCAAGGGTTTTTGCTTATTTCATGGAGAAAAAAGTGCAAATGACAGATGAGGCAATTTTTAATGATACTTCTGAAATTATAAAAAATGCTATTGAAAAAACCCATGCTTTAAATCCGTCAAAAACAAATATCAGCGCAACAGCCTTCGAAATTGCGCTAAAACAATTAGTATAACTTAGTCTTTATTAAAGCGCTTCTATATTACAAAAGTTGTTAGGACTTTCCTAAAATTCAAGTCAAACTAACAATTTTTGTAATATATTAGCGTTTCAAATTACAAAGACAATTTCATATGAGTATAATGCTACAAACAGATAGTTTATCTGTTGCACAACAAGCCATGGCCGATGCCGTTCCTGTAGAAAAAAAACTATCAATTATAGAACTCTTAACCAGTGGAGGATTAGGCGGACAGCTGATTATGATTTCCTTATTCCTGATGTTTTTTGTTGCTTTATATCTTTATTTTGAGCGTCTGATGGCAATCAAGAATGCAACAAAGATAGATGCAAACTTTATGAACCAGATTCGTGATAATATACGCAATGGCCGTATCGACAATGCCAAAATGTTGTGCGCCCACTCTACCTCTCCCGTCGCACGTTTAATTGAAAAAGGAATTTCAAGAATCGGGAAACCGCTCAACGATATCAATACAGCAATAGAAAATGCCGGTAAATTAGAAATTTACAAACTGGAAAAAAACGTAAGCATGCTCGCTACTATTTCCGGGGCCGGTCCTATGACAGGTTTTCTTGGAACCGTTGTAGGAATGATTCTTGCTTTTCATAAAATGGCAAGTTCAGGCGGGCAGATTGAAGTTGGAGCACTTTCTGAAGGTATTTATACTGCCATGACCACTACTGTTGTCGGGCTGGTTGTTGGAATTGTTTCTTATGTAGGCTACAATCATTTGGTTGTAAAAACAGACAAAGTGGTCCATCTGATGGAAGCCAACGCTGTTGACTTTTTAGATTTATTAAACGATCCTGCATAATTATGAACATAAGAGGAAGAAATAAGGTATCGCCGGAATTCAATATGTCATCCATGACCGACATTGTTTTTCTACTGCTCATATTCTTTATGCTTACATCTACAATGGTAACCACCAACGCATTAGATTTGGTATTACCTAAAGCAAAAGGAAAAACAGACAGTAACAAGAACATTGCGGTAAGTATTAATAAAGATTTAGAATTTTTTATTGATAAGGAACAGGTCTCTGAAACCGATTTGGAGTCAAAACTATTAAGCACTTTCGGAGAGGATAAAACCAAGGCTATTATTTTAAGAGCTGAAGAAGGGGTACCTATCGAAAAAGCAGTAGAAGTTTTAGATATCGCTAACAGAAATCAAATAAAGGTTGTTTTGGCAGTACGACCAAAATAGGATTACTTATACTATGAAATATTTAGCAACAGAAGAAGAAAAAAAATCATTTGCTATCACAACAGTTTTGTTTGTGATCATGTTTCTTTTGTTCTTTTATTTAGGGTTAACCTATATGGATCCTCCACCTGAAAATGGTATAGCTATAAATTTCGGGACTACCGAATCTGGCTCTGGAGATGTGCAGCCAACAGAAGCAATACAATCTGCACCACAACCTACAAATTCACAGCCAACTGCAGCGAGCAATGACGATGTTTTATCTCAGGATATTGAAGAAGCCGTTGTTATGAAGGAAACAAAAAAAGAAAAACCGGTAAAAGCAGTATCCAAAGAAGAACAAAAGCCTAAACCTGTTGAAAGCCCTAAACCTTCTAAAAACACTACGGATGTACTTTCCAGTATCATAAATGGTCCTAAATCAGACGGAAAAGCGACTGGATCACAAGGGAATGATGATCTTCCCGGAGACAAGGGCAGCCCAAATGGCGACCCTTATGCTAACAGCTATTATGGAAGCGGAGGAGGAACAGGTGGTGGCCGGGGCTGGGGACTTAACGGAAGGAAATTAAGTTCATCCGGAAAAGAAACCCAAAAATGTAATGAATATGGAACTGTAGTTGTACAAATTACCGTAAACAGAAGCGGGAATGTAATTGCAGCCAAATACACTAAAGGAACCACAAACACTAATCCGTGCTTAATAGAACCCGCAATTGCTACTGCCAAAAAATATAAATGGCAGCCAGATCCAAACGCTCCCGAAACACAAGTTGGCTTTATAACCGTCAATTTTAAATTAGGCCAATAACCATTAATTATTTAAAAACTCAGGTATCTTTGAGTTTTTTTTATTTATACCAAAATGAACTATCAGGAAACCACCAATTGGATGTTTAATCAGCTGCCAATGTACCAGCTTCAGGGTGCCTCGGCTTACAAGGAAGACTTAACCAATATTAGATTATTGGCAGCGTATCTTGGTAATCCCCAAAACAGATTAAAATGCATTCACGTGGCAGGAACCAATGGCAAAGGATCTACTTCGCATATGCTGGCTTCAGTTCTACAAGAATCAGGATATAAGGTTGGGTTGTACACCTCTCCCCATTTAAAAGATTTCAGGGAAAGAATTAAAATTAACGGCGACGATATTTCAGAAGATTTTGTTGTTGCATTTATTGATAAACACAAAGCTTTTTTTGAAGCTAATGATATGAGTTTTTTCGAAATGTCGGTTGGTTTGGCATTCGATTATTTTGCCTCTGCAAATGTAGATATCGCCATTATTGAAGTTGGCTTAGGCGGAAGATTAGATGCTACTAATATTATCACGCCGCTGGTTTCGGTAATTACCAATATAGATTTAGATCACATGCAGTTCTTAGGAAATACACCACGAGAAATTGCGGGTGAGAAAGCAGGAATCATAAAACAAAATATTCCGGTTGTTATTGGAGAATATACTCCGGAAACTCAGCCTGTATTTCTGGCTAAAGCCGAAGAAAACAAAGCCCCGATTTATTTTGCATCCGATTTAATTTCTGAAGTTTTTCCTTCGGATTTAATTGGGGATTATCAGTTTCATAATAAAAAAACGGTTCAGCAGACCATTGCGGTTCTAAATGCTCAAAACGATTTTAAAGTTTCAATTGATAACCTACAAAACGGTTTATTAAATACAGTAAAAAATACCGGACTACAAGGAAGATGGCAGCAACTTGGCGAGAATCCAAAAATAATCTGTGACACGGCACACAACAAACATGGCCTGGCAATTGTAATGAATCAGATTCAGAAAGAAAATTTTAAAAACCTGCATATTGTTTTGGGAGTTGTAAATGACAAAGATCTTGATTCGATTTTGCCACTTTTCCCTAAAAAAGCCCAATATTATTTCTGCAAGCCAGATTCCTCCAGAGGTTTAGATACAGAAATCCTCAAAGAGACGGCTAAAAAACATGATTTAATTGGTAAAAAATATGATTCGGTGGAAGATGCATTTTTAACAGCTAAGAAAAATGCTTCACAAAGCGATTTTATTTATGTTGGCGGAAGTACTTTTGTTGTTGCCGAATTGCCTTTGAACTAAACAAATATAAATTACCATAAAAAAGCGAAAAAAAAATGCTTTTCTAACAAATTCAATTCCAACAAAATATAAGTTTTATTATAAATTCTTTGAATTTTTAATGTAAATTCTTTGGAGAACTGAAAAACTAACGTATATTTGCACTCGCAATAACGCAAGACATTGCAACCCGAAAGGGCGATTAGCTCAGCTGGTTCAGAGCACCTCGTTTACACCGAGGGGGTCGGGGGTTCGAACCCCTCATCGCCCACCAAAAAACTCCTTAAGAAATTAAGGAGTTTTTTTATTTTATTTTTGAATATCCTGTGTGTACATTGACGGATCAAGGATCAATACGAAAACCTGTGGAGCGATAAATTTAAGCATAAATATTAGTTAACCTGAAAGGAGTATTGTTTAGGTTATTCTCTCCAACTGTAACTTTTATGCACTATTTTCCATGCACCTTCATATTTAAGTATTAAAAAATAGTCGGTAAAAGTGCGCCAGTTCGGTATTGCGACTTCTACTTTTGCTACAGCTGCATCTTTCTCTATATCAATAGAAATAATATTTCCTACTCTGTTATTCTTTTCTCCTACTTTTATGTTAGCGATATATTCTTGTCCTGAACGAGTCCATAGTGTATCGTTTGTAACCGTGTATAAATTAAATTTCGGATGAAATGCTTTACGTAATCTTTCGGGCTGTCCGTTCGCTGTGCCTTCTATATAGTCAAGCAATATTTCTTTGATTTGCGCTGCATCTGTTTTTACAATAATCTCATTTTTGAAATTGGTTTTTAAAATTGCTATCACTTCCTCTGCCACTTGAGCAGCAGAAGTCGGGTCTTGTCCTGTTACAAATCTTCCGTCAACACTGTAAAAGGAATCTCCTCCTTTATTAGAATACACAAAATTTCCGTCATTTTTTTTAATTTCCTTATCCATCGCAAACGGAAAAGCTTTGTAATATGCTGCGTCTTTATTTTCAAACTCATCAGGATAACCTGTAATTTTTCTTCCTGCATAGAGAGACTTTCCTTTCTCGTCTTTTAAATAAGCTATTCCTGCCGTTCCATGACAAATTGATGAAACAATCCCATTTTTGTTGTAAATATTTCTGGCAATTTTCTGAATAGCAGTATCTTCTGCCACACCATACATTGCAGCACCGCCTCCCACATAAAAAATTGCTGAATAGTTGCGGGCAATAATTTCATTTGGTCTTTTCGTATGCTCTAATTTGTCCATAAACCAGCCATCATACAAATACTTTTTCTGCAAACTATCTGATGCATTAATATAACCTATAGGGATAGCACCTCCCTTGGGACTGATAAAGTCAACTGTGTAACCGGCATTTACAAACACATCATAAGGAACAACAATCTCTTCAAAGTGATTGGCCGCAGGAATTTTGGTATTACCATAAAAATCCTGATTTGAGGTTACAAACAGAATTTTGTTCTGCGCATTCACAACTTTAGGATATGTAAATAGTAGAAATAATAAAATTATTATTTTGTTCATCTGTTGAGAGTATTAATCATTAAATTAGAATTCATTGCCTTTATTTGGATGCCGGAGCTTCAATCGTTTTATGAGGCGTTCTGGCCGAAATTTTGTCCACAATAAGCCAGACATCATTCATTTTCATGAGATTGAAATAATCTGTAAATAAAAGTTTTGAAGTACTAATTTCAACTTTTGCAACAGCTGAAGCGTTCGTAATATCGATAAATACAATACGTCCTGACCAATTAGGCGATTTTGGATGTTTTTTATAGCCTACTATATACTTTGATTTAGTCACAATATTAAATTTGTCTTCAGCAAAATATTTGAGCTGCCATGATTCATGAAATGACGAAGCTACCATTGCAGAATCACCCGTAGCCTGTCCTTCTATGTAAAGGTTCAGCGTGTTTTGAACCAAAGCCCAATCATTTGTATTATGATTAATCTGGGAATTAACATTAAAACAAATAAAACTAACGGAAATAAATAAAAACACTTTTCTCATTTTAAAATTTTTAAATTATTAATAATGAGTGCAAATATCCAGGATTGTTCTATTGTTGAGGTTTTAATTTATAAAGCAGAACTTATTTTGAGTATTTTTTTTGATATTCTGCAGGAGTTAATCCGGTGATTTTTTTGAATGTCGTAAAAAAGGTTGATTTTGAGTTAAAACCGCTGTCGTAACCTAAACTTTCTATAGTGTAGTTCTTTTCGGTTTCTAAAAGCTTTTTTGCTTTTTCAATTCGGTATTCCTTAATGAGCTTTGAAAAAGATTTGCCTAAAATTTCATTTACATATTGAGATAATAAATGCTTAGTTACCTTTAGTTCTTTTGCAGCATCTTCCATGCTAAAATCTGGATTAAGATAGAGTTCTTTCTCTACTATTGCAGTTAGTTTTTTACCAATTTCAACCAAAGTTATCTTGTCAATTTCCTTGTTTTTATATTTTTCTTTTTCCTGAAAGAAAGTGTTTTCACTGCTGTTTTTAAAAAATAAAAGCAAAACAATTAAATACAAAATAAATGTAAACGACAAAGCTCCTGTTATATAAGATGTATAAGCCGCAAAAGTATAAGCAAACCATATAAACAAAACTCCTAAATAAATGCTAACAGACCAATAATCTAATTTTTTTAAATTTTCCTTGTCCTTAATTTTTTGAATAACCGGCTTGAGGTATTTAAGGGAATATACAATATAAATCAACCATTGGAGGTAGATTGCATTTATAATCCAACAGCTCCAAACTGAACGATGTTCAAAATAAGGATAAAAAATTCCTGTAACGGTTAATATTGTTAAATAAGGAATTACATGTTTTGTCCACTTTTGTTTTTCATCTTCTATATACGATTTTAAATACAGGAAGAGAAACGGACCAATCAGAGCACAGGCAGAAAGTCCAATCTGGATAAAAATATGGGATAAGTGCGGATTAAAATAGAAAAAAACTGATTTTAAAATTCTGATACTTAAAACAAGCAGCAGTAATGATAAAAAATAATTTGAAAAAATTTTCTTTTTAGCACTTATAGCAAAATATAAAGAAAGTATAAAACCATTAAAAGCTCCTAAGGCACTAAGAAAGAAAAGCAACTGGTTTGATTCTATCATTATCGAATTAAATTAATAATTATTGAAGCTATTCTACAAGATTAAATTTCATGATGTTTGAATAAAACTCAATGCTTCTTTTAATTTATTTGCAGCGAATATATTAATAATTAACCTAATTTTTATTGATTGTCCTTTCTTTACAAGATCAAAATAACTTCAATTATGTCATTAAACATTTTCTACCAGTTTCAATATCCATAGTTATTTATTAATCCGTCCTGAATGCGTGTGTATGTTTGACTCATCCATCAAACATTAAATTCCCTTCAAGTCTTTTAAATTTCGATCGACTTTCAATTTACTTCCGTTTTATCTTTCAGTAAAACCAATCGGTTCTATTTTCGGATATATTTATGCAACCTACTTTCCAATCTTTTGAACTTTGCATGCATATTCGAAAGTGCCTTATCGATGTTTCTTTCGTTAAAGGCAGTATACGCTTTCGTTATTACTTCTTCAAGTTGATTTTCTGTTTTTCCCATCTTTAAATTAACACTTGATACTGTGCTTAATATCAAGGATAAATCATCAAAAATATAAAAGCAAAGAGATTAACCAGAAGCACCACTCCGTAAACGATATTCGACTTTCCTTTGCTTAGAGACAACATCACAGTAAATACCGATAGTGCCAACAAAACGATCGATTTGATATCTAGTCCAAGAATAATAGGCATATCCATTATAAAACAAACTGCCGCAACACTCGGAATGGTTAATCCGATACTTGCCAAAGCAGAACCCAAGGCTAAATTAAGACTTGTCTGAAGCCTGTTTTTTCTTGCCGCTATGATAGCAGCAATTGCTTCCGGAAGTAAAATTATGGCCGCAATTACAACACCAACTAATGTTTTAGGTAAATCATAGCTCACAATAATGCTCTCAATTGTAGGAGATAGCGTTTTTGCCAATAGCACTACAATTCCCAAACTTACAAGAAGGAAAATTAAACTGGTGTAAAAGGTTTTATTATTGATAACTATAGGCTCAACTACTTCCTCATTTTCATCATGTCCTATTGTGAGGAAATATTGGCGGTAGCTTCTTGTTTGAGCAAACAAGAAAGAACCATAGATGACTAGACAAGCAAGAGAAGCAAAAACAAGCTGTGGTGCTGAATAATAAGACCCCTGAACACTTTCGGTAAATGTTGGAAACACTAATGTAAATACGATAATCGAAACCAGCGAAACGAGAGCGATGGTTACCGAAGAGGTAGAAAAATTTTGTTCGTAATGCTTAAGACCTCCAATAAAAAGACATAATCCAATAATACCATTAAGAATCAGCATGGTGGCAGCATATACCGTATCTCTTGCTAATGACGCTGCCGCAGTGCCTTCTGAAAGCATTAGTGACACGATAATAGATACTTCAATAACAGTTATCGATACTGCCAGAATAATTGTTCCGTAAGGCTCTCCTACTCTTTCAGCAATAATTTCAGAATGATGCACCGCCGACATGACGCTAAGAATAAGCAATATGCTGGCAATAACCTGAAAAAAACTGCTTCCATTTACAAGTCCGCTAAAAAAAAGAATCCATGCCAAAGCCGGAATGATAATTGTCCATTGTAGTAATTTTTTCATTTTTTAGTGTTTTAAATATTCCATTTAATAATAGTCTCCAATTGTTATTTATCTAATCAGTTCTTTTATTTTCTCTAATATAAACCTTTTATTTTTTATTATCTGTTGTCAGTAAAGTAAATTATGTCATCAGAAATAAAGGAGTTTAAAAAAAACACTGCCTCCCAAAAACATTCTGTGAAGTTTTTGAAAGGCAGGTTACAAATAATTTTGAATATGGTTTATTCACTAAAGCGAAACTTCGCAGAAGCTATAATATTCTTGCACACGCTGTATTGATTAATGGCTAAAAAATATGGTAAGTTTATCTATAAGACAAACTAATCTACGGAAGATCTCTTAAAAATATTCAACTTTTAATTTACTTACTTAATCCTTGCTGCAAAATTTCTTTAATTCCTTCGATATGATTGGTAAATTCTGTGATTTGCGATAATACTTGTGCCATGTTGTTGCTGTCGCCAAAAGCTTTTAGTTTATTATTTTTCATAAAAGTTGCCTTTATACTTTCCCATCTAATGGTTTCTTCAGTAGCAATCATTTTTGTCATTTCTTTGAATTTTAAAAGATTTGCTTCTGCGGCACTTGTCAGTGTTTGTGTTTCGTTTTGATAATGAGAAAGCAGTACCGTTTCAATTTCCGAATCATTCATCATCGGAACTATCTTAGAAACCAGTTTATTCATATCACGATACGAACCCTGAAGCTTAAATGGCGGTTCGACACGATAAGCATCTTCCATAGCTGCCGAAGCAATATAGGCCGAATTTGCCTTTAATACCACATTTCGAACTTTAAGAACCTTATCTAAAATGGCCAGATAGGTTTCAATATCTTGTTTAGAATGATTGCCTTTTAATTCAAAACCTTCCTTTTGTCCAGAAGTTGCCATTTGGATTAAGGGATATAAATCTTCCGGAGCTTTTGATGTTAATTGTGTTAGGAGTGGGTGTGAAGTCAGTGAATTTTCGATCAGACTCAACTCAAACAGATCAGATGTATTTCCGATGACATCTCCCAAATTGTAAATATCGGCCCTATTTGCCAACATATCAGGAATTCTGAATTTTTCGCCCGTTTCGGTGTACGGATTTCCTGCCATAACCACACAAAATTTCTTAGATTTCATGTCGTAGGTTTTTGACTTACCGTTAAAAACGCCTTCTATTTTTCTAGTTCCATCAGCAAGAGAAATGAATTTCTGTAAAAATTCCGGATTGCAATGTTGAATATCATCTACATAAAGCATAACGTTATTTCCCATTTCCAGAGCTAAATTAAGCTTTTTCAATTCTTCTCTTGCAGCAGAATTTGTTGCAGATTCCGGATCTACCGAGGTAAT
>CBFGNY010000034.1:0-30323 GCA_965650235.1 uncultured Flavobacterium sp.
TTTTTTGAAAATTTTTCAATCTTAATTCGTTTGCTTGTCAGTATTTCTTAGAACGCTTGTCGCTGTTGCGGGTGCAAAAGTACACAACAATTCCAGTTACGCAAGCTTTTTTCTAAACTATTTTTGATCTTTTGCAAAACTTTTTCTTAACACTCTGATAACAGAAAACTTAGCTTTTAAAATTTTTTATCGTTTATAAGAATTATCCGTAGTGCTTGTATTTATCTTAATTCTTTTACTTCTTGAACTGCCTTTTTATGGACTTCACACAGCAATACATTCTTTTCTAAGAACTCTGCAACATATCGCCATACCTCTTTTTTTGGATCACAAAGCTCCCTTAGAATATATATTAAAGAGAACTTCTTTTGAAAACCACTTCCCTAGCCCCGATAGAAATGGAAATCCTTTTGCTTTTTCCTTTAAAAAGCAAAAGATTGGAGTGAATAGCGGGAATAGCTCCTGAAAATTCCAATTGTCAAATCTCAAATTCTACACGCTTACAGTTCTTATGCATGACAAAACTCATTATCTATTAGTATATAATTCTCCTCCTTAATATATGCATAAAACAAACCCGACAAGTTTTTAAAAATTGTCGGGTTCGATAATAAATTACATTACTTCCTATTTCTTGGCCTCACTAATTGTTTGCACAAAAGCTTCAAGAGGCTGCGCTCCGGATATGGCATATTTTCTATCAAAAACAAAAAACGGAACACCCTGTACTCCAATTTCCTGTGCTTCGGCAATATCTGCCTTTACATTATTTAAATACATGTCCTCATTTTCTACTACTTCACTAATTTCATTTGCACCTAATCCAGCCTCAATTCCTAATTCTATTAAAGTTGAGCTATCATTTAAATCTTTGCCTTCAGTAAAATATGCTTTAAAGAAAATTTCTTCCATTTCATCGCCTAAGTTTTTAGTTTTAGCTAAATGTATAATACGATGAGCTGTTAATGAATTTGAAACGATTGCTTTTTCAAAATGATAATCTAAACCAACACTTTTCGCGCGCTCAACCACTCCTTTATGCATTTCTTTTGATTGCTCAAGAGAAATACCTTTGCGCTCCGCTAAAAAAGTATAAACATCTTTGCCGTTTTGAGGAGTTATTGATGGATCTAGTTGAAAACTTTTCCATTCAATTTCAAATTCATTATTTGGAAATTCTGCCAAAGCTTTTTCCAATTGTCTTTTTCCTATATAACAAAACGGACACATAATATCCGACCAAATTTCTATTTTCATATTACAAAAATAATTAAATATACCAAAACGCTTTTTTAATTAAGAAAAGAATAAGAATAAAGTATTCAGATTCGTTGAAATTTTTATCATAAATGACTGAAATAAAAAACCGCAACTCTTTTTTAAGAATTGCGGTTTCCAGGTATAAAAAATGGTTGGTTAATAGCGATATTTTTTTTTTACAATGATATGCCTTTAATTTTAAACTAAAAAAAATCCCTGTAACAAAAACCTATTTTGATGTTAACTATTTAACATTACAGGCATTACCAACATTGTAACAGTTTCTCCTTCTTCTAATCCATCGACAGGTGTTAAAATCCCTGCTCTGTTAGGAAGCGACATCTCCAGCATAATCATATCTGATTGCAAGTTTGTCAGCATTTCTGTTAAAAAACGTGAATTGAAACCGATTTGAAGATCATCTCCCTGATAATCACAGGTTAGTCTTTCTTCAGCTTTGTTGGAGTAATCGATATCTTCTGCAGAAACATTTAATTCTGCACCAGCAATCTTTAAACGAATTTGATGTGTTGTTTTGTTTGAGAAGATGGCCACACGACGAACAGAACTTAAAAACAAAGAACGGTCGATCATTAATTTGTTTGGATTTTCTTTTGGAATTACCGCTTCATAATTTGGGTATTTTCCATCAATCAAACGACACATTAAAATATAGTTATCAAATGAGAAGGTCGCATTTGAATCATTGTACTCAATTTTTACTTCAGCATCAGAAGTCCCTAAAATACTTTTCAGAATATTTAAAGGTTTCTTCGGCATAATAAAATCTGCAACCTGGGATGCTTTTACATCTGTGCGTGCATATTTTACCAATTTATGAGCATCTGTTGCTACAAAAGTCAATCCTTCTGGTGAGAACTGGAAAAAAACTCCAGACATTACAGGACGCAAGTCATCGTTTCCAGCAGCAAAGATAGTTTTACTTACTGCTGTTGCCAATACATCTGCAGGAACCAATGTTACCGATGGATCTTCAAGATTTACTGATTTAGGAAATTCCTCACCGGCAGCGTATGCCAATGCATATTTTCCTGAATTGGAACTAATTTCAACGGTATTGTTTTCTTCAACTGTAAAAGTTAAAGGCTGTTCCGGGAATGTTTTTAAAATTTCAAGTAAAAGTTTTGCCGGTACAGCTACACTTCCTGTACTTTTAGAATCAATTGATAATGTTGCTGACATGGTGGTTTCAAGATCTGAAGCCGAAACCGTCAACTCATTATTATTAAGTTCAAATAAAAAGTTGTCTAAAATTGGCAACGTGTTGTTGCTATTAATTACACTCCCCAAAACTTGTAATTGCTTTAATAAGTACGAACTTGATACTATAAATTTCATCTGTCTGTTTTTAATTTTTGTGTGTATTTTGGTCATTTGAGCCAAAAAATATACGGATTACAAATATATCGTAAACAATCTTAGTTACGCAATTTTTTTATTAACATCTATTTACTGTATTTTCTTTTTCTAAGATAAGTAAATACCAGCCCAAAAACCAGTAAAATTAGGATTGGAAGCCCGATAGTTATGAATTGTGTCTGACTGTAATTTTCGAAAACCTTTTCTTTATCTAATAATGGCAATTCTAAATCCTTGCTTCTAATGTTAATAAGTCCGGTATCATCCAATAAATAATTGATGCAATTCATCATGAAATCTTTATTATCATATAAATTTCCCGAACGCTGGTCGTAACCTAGTTCTACAGACATACCATTTTTATCTAATTGATTTCGGGCTATATCGCCATCTGCAACAACAATCATTTTGGTTGGTTTTCCTTTGGATTGAAATGAATTTTCTTTGAAAGGCAGAACACGATTCTCAAAAGCCGAATGAAAGCTTCCTTCCAGTAAAACAGAAAGTACTAAATTCCCTTTGTTAAGATAATCTTTTGGCGAAGTCTGTTCTGAAACAATACCTAGATTAACTTCAACTGGAGCTCCAATTTTTTTAGAATAAGGTGATGACTGTAATAAAACCGTTTTCTTAATTCCATTTTTCAATGTATCGATTGGGCTTGCGAAATCAAATTTGATTCCGCCTAAATTTTTTACGATTGGATGCTTACTTTCTGGTAAAACAAGTGGAGCAAATTTCCAAACAAAATCCTGATATTGTGTGGCACTTCCTTGTTCGCCGGTAGCTAATTTTATTGGACTTCCTTGTTCATCTTTTATTAAATCAGGATTAATTCGAACACCGTATTTAAAGAACATATCATTCAGGTTCAAATCTCTTGGGTATGCCAAAGTTGCTCCCGCCTGATTGTACAAACTATCCATATCTGCCGAAACCTGATCAATTAGCCATAAAGTTTTACCTCCATTCATGATAAATTGATCTAAAACCTGTTTCTCTTCGTCAGAAAAAGTTTCAGTTGGTTTTGCAATGATTGCTAAATCATATTTTTTTAATGCATTTAAAGTTCCATTAGGATCTTTAGAAACAGAGTCTAAAGTAAAAGGTCCGATATAATAGCTTTCACGAATTTGCATCAACATTTTGGCAATATGAATTTCTTTCATTTCACCATTTCCTTTTATAATGGCGACTTTCTTTTGCTTGTCTTTGGTAATTTTATTAATAGCATCTGCAATCGAATATTCTAAATGCTGAATTGATCCTTTAACTTTTTGCTCTGTAGTCGCTCCCATAATATTTTTCAACAGGGGGATGTTTACTTCTTTATTGTTATAGACAGCAATTGCCCATGGAAAAACCATTGCCTGAGATTGTTTTCCTTTATCATCAACAGTTATGTTTACCGGAGTTAAGCCTTTTTGAAAAAGTGATTTTGTCAATGATTCACTTTCATTTTCATTTTCTAAAGGATCCACAAATTCAAAAACAATATTGCTGTTATAAGCCTGGAATTCCTCTAATAATTGTTTTGTCTCCTGTTGCAAACGTCTGAAATCAGCAGGCAAATCGCCTTGCATATAAATCTTGATTGATAATGGGTTTTTGACCTGTTTTACAATTTGCAAAGAAGTATCGGATAAAGTATATCGTTTGTCTTTTGTTAAGTCAAATCTGTAAAAAAATAAAGTTCCTAATACATTCAGAACAACTAAAACAAAAATAGTGATCCATAATGTTTTGATATTTATTTGAGTAGATGCTTTCATTAGGCTTTAAAAGATTTTAATTGATAAACTGTAAAAGACAAAAACAGAACTGTAATACTTAAAAAGTAAATTACATCGCGAGTGTCGATTACTCCCCTACTCATACTTTTAAAATGATCCTGCATACCCAATGGTGATAAAAAACCTGAAAATCCCGGAATTAACGATGCTAATCCTTCAAAACCAAAATAAAAGAAGAAACATAAAAACACAGAAAGGATAAAGGCAACGATTTGATTTTCGGAAAGTGTAGAAGTAAAAATTCCTATAGCAGAATAGGAAGCAATCAGAAATAATAATCCGAAGTAAGAACCAATCGTACTTCCCATATCGATATTCCCTTCTGGAAGACCTAAATTAGAAATTACTTTTACATAAATAAAGGTTGGTATAATAGCCAGGATGATCAAAAATGCAGCACCTAAAAACTTACCGTTTACAATTTCCCAAATCGATAATGGTTTGGTCAAAAGCAACTCTAATGTCCCTTGCTTTCTTTCATCAGAGAAACTTCTCATTGTAACTGCCGGAATCAGAAAAATCAAAATCCAGGGCGCTAAAGTAAAAAACGGAGTAATATCAGCATAACCTGCATTTAGGATATTATAATCTCCTTCAAAAACCCATAAAAATAGTCCGTTGCTAATTAAGAAAATCGCAATGACCAAATAGCCAATTGGAGAGCCAAAAAAGGATTTTATTTCTCGTAAAATGATTGATTTCATGTAACTTTATTTTGTTTCAAGTTTTTCTTGTTTCAGGTTTCAAGTTGCTTTGTTTTGAAAACTCTGTATTTTATTAAAACCTTTTAAATATATTTTTTTGTGTTGTTGTGGTTAAATCATTTTCAATTTTTACATCAAGTATAATAACTTGGAAAAATAAAACATGAAACTTTAAACTATACTAACCAACTTATCAACGCTCCAAGCTTCGGGTTTTGCATTGAAGAGTTTTTTTGTAAAATTCCAAACTGAATTAAAAAGTTCAGATTGTCGATAATTTTCCAAATCGGTCTCAGTTTCCCAATAATTGTATGTAAAAAATATGCATTTGTTATTTTTATCCTGGTACAATTCTAAAAAACGGTTTCCTTCTGCATTTCGTATTTTATGTTTCATGATTTCAAAATTCTCCAGAAAATCAGGAATCTTTTCTTCATGAAAACTCATTTTTACTATTCGTACGAACATATATTTCTGTGATTCAATTTGGGTGCAAATGTATTTTATTTTGATGAAATTACTAACTCAAAAATTGAACAGTAATCACATCCCGATAATTTAATCCTAATAAACTATTCGCTGATCCCACATTTGAAGGATTACTTCTAAAAATAGCGATTTCGAGAAAACCTGCTTCATTAAAAATGGCCAGCTTCTCGCCTTCATATGTTTTGATCGGATATTTATCAGATGTGGCAATTGCTGAATAATTAGGCAAAATAGTTTTGATGGGCTTTGGCTTCATTACAATTTCATACGGACGCCCCTTGGCTACTTCTGTAAATTGTCTTTTAGAAATATTGGTTACCACGTTTCCAAAATGGTCAATGTAAATAACATAACCTTTTATGGAATTTCCGTCGTTGGCTACCACAGGTTGTAATTCTGTGATTTGTTTGATTTCCTGAATTTCTTTCCCGATTACATTCAACAATCCGCCCTTAGCGATATGACAGGCTACTTGTATAAAAATATCCAAATCACTGAATTCACTTGGAAAGCGATCATGGATATTTATTTCGACAATTTTCTGCGGAACAATTTTCTGCGTAAGCATACTCAAAATTCCATTATCTGCACAAATAAAGTAATGATCGTTCCATTGCATGGCAATATGCTGATTCTCTTTATTACGTTCAATATCAACGCCAATTAAATGAACTGTTCCTTTTGGGAAACTCGAATAAGAAGCTCCAATAACATAACTGGCTTCGGCAGTATTAAATGGATCTATATCATGCGAAATATCAATAATTTTTGCTTCTGAAAACTCAGAAAGAATTTTACCCTTTAGTGAACCAACAAAGTGGTCTTTCAAGCCGTAATCTGTAGTTAGGGTAATTATTGACATCATTTTGTTTATAACTATTGATAGTATTTAAATCTAATTTTCATTAAATTTGAGAAATGCAAAGCTAATAATACTAAATGCAAATTGAAAGAACAAAAGACAAATTGCATTATAAAAAAAATAAAGATACCCGACATCCAACAGATTTATAAAAAGATTTAATTTTAATTTAAAACTACCTCATTTGAACGAAAGAATAATCGAGCTCATAGACATCGCTCCAAAAGACTTTTGGGGCGCTCAAGACACTCATCTTGAAATAATTAAAAAGTACTACCCAAAGCTTAAAATAGTAGCGAGAGGAACGACTTTGAAAGCATTTGGCGAAAAAGAAGTTTTAGATGAATTCGAAAAGAGATTTCAAAGACTAATGCTCCATTTTACGCGATACAACAACATTGACGATAACGTAATTGAGCGTGTAATTATGAGTGACAGCCAGGAAGAAAGAAAATCGTTAGACCATGACAAAATACTCGTTCATGGAGTTGGCGGTAAAATTATAAAAGCCATGACGCCAAACCAGCAACTGTTGGTCGATACCATTAAAAAAAATGATATGGTATTTGCAGTTGGGCCAGCCGGAACAGGTAAAACCTATACCGGGGTTGCCATGGCTGTAAAAGCACTTAAAGAAAAAGAAGTAAAAAGGATCATCTTGACACGACCGGCTGTAGAAGCAGGAGAAAATCTTGGTTTTTTACCCGGCGACATGAAAGAAAAACTTGATCCGTACATGCAGCCACTTTATGATGCTTTACGCGATATGCTGCCAAACGAAAAGCTCGAAGATTACATTTTAAAAGGAATCATTCAGATTGCTCCATTGGCTTTTATGCGTGGCCGTACATTGGATAATGCTTTTGTAATTCTGGATGAAGCGCAAAACACAACCCATTCGCAAATGAAAATGTTTTTGACCCGTATGGGTAAAAACGCTAAATTCATGATTACCGGCGATCCGGGACAGGTCGATTTGCCACGCAGAACTATTTCTGGTCTAAAAGAAGCTATTTTGGTTCTGAAAGACGTTGAAGGAATCGGAATTATTTATCTTGATGATAAAGATATTGTACGTCACAGATTAGTCAAGAAAGTAATTGACGCTTATAAACAAATAGAAAATCACGATTAATTTTATAAATGTCAGATGTAAATCTTGAAATGTGTTTGACATTATTAATATTCGTTTTATACATATCTTTTATGGAAATGTGTAAAACGAATATTTTTTTGAATCAGCTTAAATTAAAAGAAATGAAAGAACTAGATGATTTTTACTTAAAACAAGAAGAACCTGTAAAAGAGATATTTCTGGCTTTAAAAGAAATTATTCTAAAACAAGATCAGGATATTACTCATGTCCTGAAATACGGAATGCCATTTTTTTGTTACAAAACAAAAATGTTCTGCTACTTATGGATTCATAAAAAACACAAACAGCCTTATATCGGAATTGTTGAGGGAAAACATTTTGATGAATCTTTTTTAATACAGGAGTCTCGTTCCCGAATGAAAATTATGTTGTTTAATACTAATGAAGATTTGCCTTTGGAACAAATTGAAACTGTTATTCAAAAAGCATTAAATTTATATAAAACAGGAGTCATAAAAGTTTTAAAAAAATAAAACGCTCTATTTGACGAAATAGTTAAATAAATAATAAACTTGCCTCTTTTCAGGCTTTACCGACTTATCATCCTTGCTCCTCCACTCATAAAGCCGTAAATTTGCATTTTATAAATACTTGATTTTAATATGACTAAGCTTAAAAACATAAAAGTTGTCGTAAGTGATTTAGACGGAACCTTACTCAACCCTCAACACAAAATTTCAGATTACACAAAATCCATTTTTCAGGAACTTCACAATCAAAATTACCTTATTGTTGTTGCTACTGGCCGTCATCATCTTGATGCCATGGCGATTATTAAAACACTTGAAGTTCCGGTTTACTTAGTGAGTTCAAACGGAGCCAGAATCCATTCCCCTGAAAAGGAAGAATTATTTTCTTTCAATTTAGACAGTGATGTTGTTAAGGCAGCCCTTAATGTTGAAATCGATCCTGAAATTACGGTTGTTTTATTCAAAGAAAATGTTTGGCAGACCAATAGAATTAATGAAAAACTAAATGCTTTTCAGTCCGAACTAAAATATCGTCCGGAATTGGTAGATTATAAAAAACTGGAAGATTTTGGAGCCATTAAAATTTTCTTTTCATGTGATAATCATGAAAAATTAGTCAAATTAAAAGATGATATTCTTGCAAATTCTTCAGAACATTTGCATCATGCATTCAGTTTACCTACTTGTCTGGAATTTATGGATAAGTCTATTGATAAAGCTGTTGCGATTGAAAGAGTATTGGAAAAAGAAGGCTTCACTTTAAAGGAAGCGGTTTCTTTCGGAGATGGTTTTAATGATGTACAAATGTTATCTGCATCCGGAAAAGGATTGATTATGGGAAATGCACCTGTATTACTAAAAGAAACGTTACCTGATTTAGAAGTTATAAAAACAAATGCCGAAGATGGCGTTGCCAGATATATTTCATCAAAAATTTTGAATGAAGAATTTGTGGCATAATTTGACATTCCTTTTAATTAAAATTAAATCCTTGAAGAATTTTCTTTAGGGATTTTTTGTTTAAAATTGATTTGAATTTATAAAAAACCAACATTTATTAATGCATCTCTTTCTTTTCATTGTGAAACTCTCTGAAATAGTTTTAAATTTGCATTCATAAAACAACACAACTTAAGGATAATGAGCAATACAATCACAACCACAAATTTTAATTTTCCGAATCAAAAATCAGTTTATCGCGGAAAGGTTAGGGAAGTTTACAATATTAACGACGAACTTTTAGTAATGGTCGCTACTGACAGACTTTCGGCTTTTGATGTGGTTTTGCCAAAGGGTATTCCTTACAAAGGACAGATTCTGAATCAGATTGCTACAAGATTTATGGAATTAACAGAGGACATTGTTCCAAACTGGCTGATTGCAACTCCGGATCCAAACGTAGCTGTTGGACATTTATGTGACCCTTTTAAAGTTGAAATGGTAATTCGTGGATATCTTTCAGGACATGCCGCTCGTGAATATGCTGCAGGAAAAAGACAAATTTGCGGAGTAACTATGCCATAAGGCTTAAAAGAAAATGATAAATTTCCGGAACCAATAATAACACCAACTACAAAAGCAGATAATGGTTCTCATGATGAAGATATTTCCCGCGAAGACATTTTATCAAAAGGAATTGTTTCTGAAGAAGATTATATTGTTTTAGAGAAATTTACACGTGATTTATTTCAACGCGGAACTGAAATTGCTGCAGATCGTGGTTTAATTTTAGTAGATACTAAATACGAATTCGGAAAAACGAAAGAAGGTGTTATTGTTTTAATTGATGAAATTCACACACCGGATTCATCCCGTTACTTTTATTCTGACGGATATCAGGAAAGACAAGATAAAGGAGAAGAACAAAAACAATTATCTAAAGAATTTGTACGCCGCTGGCTGATTGAGAATGGTTTTCAGGGACAAGAAGGACAACAAATTCCGGATATGGCAGACGCTTATGTCGAATCAGTTTCGGAAAGATATATCGAATTGTACGAGAAAATTCTAGGAGAAAAATTCGTAAAAGCTGATATTGCCAATATTGACCAACGTATTGACAAAAATGTATCAGAATACCTTGCTGCTAAAGAGTAATTTTCGGGTTTAAACTAACTATTTAAACCATGAACATCATTAAAAACAAAAACGCCCTGCTAATCCTATGTTTGATAGCGGGGCATTTTCTTTTTGCACAGATTGACAAAAAAGCTACAAAAGAAACTAAAAACCTCTATAATAATCTTAAGATTATTTCCAAACAACATATTTTATTTGGGCATCAACATGCCTTGGAATATGGACATCAATGGTCGAATGAATCAGACAGGTCGGATATAAAATCAGTTGTGGGTTCTCATCCTGCAGTTGTAGGAATTGACTTTAGCGGTTTTTCAGGGCAATCAAAAGATAAGATTGAAAAAGAAAAAGAAAGACTTAAAAAGAATGTAATTGCTACTTATGAACGAGGCGGTGTCACAACTGTAGCCTGGCACTTTAACAATCCTGCTTCCGGGGGAGGATTTTACTGGAAAGATTCTGTTTCTGTAGCTTCCATGTCATTGATCAAAGAAGGCGGCTCCCATCATGAACAATACAAGGAGATTTTAAAAACTATTGCTGATTTTGCTCATTCTGTAAAAGCAAAAAACGGTACCCTGGCTCCAATGATTTTCAGGCCTTTTCATGAATTTGACGGAGATTGGTTTTGGTGGGGGAAGAAATACACTTCACGTAAAGATTTTATCGCAGTCTGGCAATTTACCGTTTCTTATTTAAGAGATAATTTAGACGTTCACAATTTTATTTATGCTTTTTCTCCGGACAATAGGTTCAATTCTGAAGAAGAATATTTAGAAAGATATCCCGGTGATGATTTTGTGGATCTGTTTGGAATGGATGATTATGGTGATTTTGGAAGAGATGGAAAATACGATGTAGATTCAGGCGTTAAAAAGCTAAAAATACTCTCAGACCTTGCCATTAAAAAGAAAAAACTGGCCGCATTTACCGAAACTGGTTTAGAATCGATTCCGAATGCAAACTGGTGGACGGGAACACTTTTAAAAGCATTGCAATCTGAAAAATTAGAATTGGCTTACGTTCTGGTTTGGAGAAACGATACTATGAGTGCAACTCACTATTATGCCCCTTTTCCCGGCCAGTTAAGTGCTCCGGATTTTATTAAGTTTTATGATGAACCTTACACCTTGTTTGAGAAAGATCTAAACAATGTTTATCAAAAGAATTATAGGCTAAGATAATTTGAGGAATACCGTTATTTTAATTTCTACCAAATTTAAATTCTTTAGTTAAATACATTCGTCAAATTATTGCTCCTAACTTTTAAAATACATGATGCTAATTAAAGTGTGTAAATGTTTTATTAGCAAGTTATAAATATGCAAACTGTATTTTATAAATATAACAATTTCACACTAATTTATTTAATAATTTAATATTGTGTAACAATATGATTTATTAAGCGTCTATATAGGTAAGCTCTATTTATAGTAAATATTAAGCAAATGTTAAGAAAGAGTTAAAACACAGTACCTTGTAATGCATGATACGTGTTTTTAACATATTTTTACATCAGAATTAAAATAATCATCAATAATCAATCAATTAACAAACAATCATTATGAAAAAATCAATCGTTTATTTAGGAATGGCTTTAGTAGCTTTCACAAATGTTTCCCTGGCTTCAAACACTTCATCTAGAGATGGAAACAACATTATTAAACAGCGACTTTTTGATGCAACACCATTAAACGTTGCCATCTCAAAGGGAGATATTAAAATAGTGCTGAAATTTATCGAATATGGAGCAGACGTTAATGAAAGAACAGAGGATATGACTCCTTTAATGACTGCTGCACGTTATAACAAAGCTGAAATAATCAAAATCTTACTGGCGCAAGGAGCTCGTCCTGGTGATAAAAATGAGAAAGGATTTACAGCTTTGAAATATGCACAATTATCAAATGCAACAGAAGCGGTTGCCATTTTGAAAGATTTAAAATAATAGCTTCACAAAATATTTTTGAATTAGTACACGAAAATACGGATAACCCTCTAGTGATAGAGGGTTTTTTGATTTATATTGTTCAAGAGTTTTAAGTTTAACTAAATCTTTTTCTACTTGATATGAACTTCTTTTTGTCTTAAAAGCGATACAATTCGCGCATATAGTTCCTCAAAATGAAACGGTTTTACCAAATAATCATCAGCACCATTATCAAAAGAGGCCAGTTAATCTTCAATTTCCCTAAAAGCTGTGAGCATGATGATGGGCGTTTTTTATCGACATTCCGAATTTTTCACATACTTCGATTCCGTTTATTCCGGTAATATTGATATCAAGAATGATTAATCATATTTATACGAAAAAATATTCTTTAACAAAAATACTTCGTCACAATAAGGAACACACTCAAATTCTTTTGAAGCAAAGAATACAGCTATTTCTTTGAATAAAGTAAAAACGTCTTCGAGCAGTAAAATTTTCATGGTTCTTTTATTTGTTGATTCGGCTATAAAAATAAATGAATCAACGTTTTAAATTATCTCTTATTTGAAATAAGAAAAAGTCTCATTATTTTCAATTTTCAAAAGTGATTCATAAATAAGCTGAATCACGTTTTCAACATCTTCTCTCTGAACCATTTCTACCGTGGTATGCATATAACGCAATGGCAAGGAAATCAATGCTGAGGCCACACCCCCATTACTGTAAGCAAAAGCATCTGTATCAGTTCCGGTAGCTCTTGAAGTAGCATGACGCTGAAATGGAATGTTGTTCGCTTCGGCTATATCAACAATTAAATCACGTAATTTGTTTTGAACGGCAGGTGCATAAGCAATTACAGGACCTTTGCCCATTTTTAGATCACCTTCGACTTTTTTATCGATCATTGGTGTTGTTGTATCATGGCAAACATCTGTAATGATAGCTACATTGGGCTTAATAGTTTGCGCAATCATTTCAGCACCACGTAGGCCTATTTCCTCCTGAACTGAATTTACTACGTATAATCCAAAAGGAAGTGTTTTATTATTTTCTTTTAATAAACGAGCTACTTCTGCAATCATAAAACCTCCCATTCTGTTGTCGATGGCGCGACAAACAAATTTATTTTCGTTTAAAATCATAAATTCATCCGGATATGTTATTACACAACCTACGTGAACACCTTTTTCTAAAACCTGCTCTTTGGTTTCACAGCCTAAATCAATAAAAATATTGCTCAATTTTGGTATTTCTTCCTTATCACGCAATCGGGTATGAATTGCCGGCCAGCCAAAAACACCTTGTACGATTCCTTTTTTGGTGTGAATATTAACCCTTTTTGAAGGCGCAATCTGGTGATCTGAACCTCCGTTTCTAATTACATATAATAGACCATCATCTGTGATATAATTTACATACCAGGAAATTTCATCAGCATGACCTTCAATCACTACCTTAAAGGGAGCGTCCGGATTGATAACTCCAACTGCGGTTCCGTAAGTATCAGTAATAAAAGTATCTACATAAGGTTTTAGGTAGTCCATCCAGAGTTTTTGTCCTTCACTTTCATATCCGGTCGGCGAGGCATTATTAAGGTAGCTTTCCAGGAAAGCAATTGAGGTATCATTTAAGATAGATTTTGTGCTCATAAAATTTTTTTTTTGCTAATTTATAAATTTGGTATTACAGTTGTGTATATAATATCTAATTTTACGCTTAAATATATATTCGATGAGATTTACAACTTGTATTTTATGTTTTCTTTTAATTTCTTTTGCTGCTAATGCGCAGATAACCCCTAAAGATAATTCCGAGATGGGTTATATACTAACTGAAAATGATTCCATTTTGAATGACACAATTGAATTGCCTGAAATTTTTATCTCGAAGGGAGATCTGGATCCCGAGGCGAAAAAGCAATTTCAAATTCTTCAAAACAGGGTCTACAAAGTCTATCCTTATGCAAAATTGGCAGCAGACAGGCTAACTGCCTTAAACAATGGAATGTCGCGTTTGAAAACCAGCCGTGAAAAGAAAAAATATTTTAAAATTGTTGAAGACTACCTTAACAATGAATTTGAGGCAAGGTTAAAAAAACTTTCACGGAAACAAGGGCAAATCCTGGTCAAGCTCATTAATCGGCAAACCGGAATAACGACATACGAATTAGTCAAAACCTTAAAAAGCGGTTTCAAAGCGTTTGTATCAAATGCTACAGCCAATATGTTTGACATTAGTTTAAAAAGAGAATACAAGCCTTTTGAAGTCAATGAAGATTATCTTATAGAAACCATTCTCGTCAGGGCATTTGAGTCAGGCAGATTATACTATCAAAAACCTGCAAGCCCTATTGATTATGGTGCTCTTGAAACACATTGGGAACAAAAAGCTGAAGAACTTAATAAAAAATAAGTACCAAAAATATTAAAACCCCGATAGATTTTGAATCTGTCGGGGTTTATATTTAAAATCAAAACTGATTCTTATTTCAAACCAGCGATACTCTGCTCAATTGTAGCAATTTTTGCCAAGGCATCTGCTTCTTTTTGTTTTTCATTTGCCAACACTTTTTCAGGTGCTCCGGCAACAAATTTCTCGTTAGACAATTTTGCCTGAACCGATTTTAAAAAACCTTGAGTGTAAACCAACTCTGCAGTTAGTTTTGCGATTTCAGCTTCAACATCAATATTTCCTCCTGAAATCGGAATGAAATATTCATTAGATTTTACACGGAAAGATAACGCTCCATCTACTTTAGCAGAAACATATTCGAAAGCTGAAATATTTCCAAGCTTCGTTACGATTGAATCAAAATAAGTTGAGATATTCTCACTATTGATTGCCCTCAGTTCGATAGCATCTTTAAACGGAATATTTTTATCTTTTCTGATGGTTCTGATTCCGGAGATTACTTCTATTGTATTTTCAAAATCGGCAATTAAACTCGCATTAAATGGTTTTAATTCAGGCCATGTTGAAACGATTAATGCCTCTTCTGGAGTTCTGTCAGCGATTAAGTGCCAGATTTCCTCAGTTAGGAAAGGCATGAAAGGATGTAACAATTTCAGATTACTTTCTAACATCTCAATTGCTTTATCAAATGTTGCTTTATCAATTGGCTGTTGATAAGCTGGTTTAATCATCTCTAAAAACCACGAACAGAAATCATCCCAAACCAATTTATAAATTGACATTAATGAATCTGAAATTCTGTATTTCTCAAAATTATCTTCAATATCAATTAATGTCTGCTGCAATTTCGCTTCGTACCATTCGATCGCTACTTTTGATGATTCTGGTTGTGGAATAGTTTCTGAAACTTCCCACCCTTTAATCAATTTAAAGGCATTCCAAATTTTGTTTGAAAATCCTTTTCCCTGGTTACACAATTCCTCATCAAACATAATATCATTTCCTGCAGAAGCGCTCAAAAGCAATCCCACACGAACTCCATCGGCACCAAATTTTTCGATCAGGTCTAAAGGATCAGGGGAATTTCCTAATGACTTAGACATTTTACGGCGTTGTTTATCACGAACCAAGCCAGTTAAATACACATTTGTAAATGGTTTTTCGCCTGCATATTCATAACCTGCAATAATCATTCTGGCAACCCAGAAAAACAAAATATCCGGACCAGTTACCAAATCATTTGTTGGATAATAATATTTGTAATCGGCACTTTCCGGATCCATGATTCCTCCGAAAACGGACATCGGCCAAAGCCAGGATGAAAACCAGGTATCTAAGGCGTCAACATCCTGCTTAAGGTTGTCGGTTGTTAGCTGTTGGTTGTTGGTTTTTTCTTTAGCTAAAGCTAAGGCATCTTCTATCGATTCTGCAACTACGAAATCTTCTTTTCCATCTCCGTAATAATAGGCCGGGATTTGTTGTCCCCACCATAATTGGCGAGAGATGTTCCAATCGCGTATGTTGTTTAACCAATGCGCATACGTATTTTCGAAACGTTTTGGATGTAATTTGATATCTCCCGTTTCTAAAACTGATTTAATTGCCGGTTTCACTAAATCTTCCATTTTCAAAAACCATTGGTCTGATAATCTTGGTTCGATTACTGCTTTGGTTCTTTCTGATGTTCCTACTTTATTTAAATGGATTTCGGTCTTCGCCAAAGCTCCGGTTTCTTCTAATTCTTTTGCAATTTCTGTACGAACCACAAAACGGTCTTTCCCCTGATAATGCAATCCGAAACTGTTTAATGTCGCATCTTCATTAAAAATATCAACTATTTCAAGATTGTGTTTTTCTCCCAGCGTTTTGTCATTCATATCATGAGCCGGAGTAACTTTTAAACATCCGGTTCCGAATTCAACATCAACATATTCATCTTCAATAATCGGAATCACTCTGCCACAAATAGGAACGATTGCTTTCTTTCCTTTTAAATGCGTAAAACGTTCATCATTTGGGTTGATACAGATGGCAGTATCCCCAAAGATAGTTTCAGGACGTGTTGTCGCAATGGTTAAGAAATCTTCTGAACCTTCGATTTTATATTTTAAGAAAAATAATTTCCCTTGTTGTTCTTCGTAAATAACTTCTTCGTCAGATAAAGTTGTTTTAGCTTCAGGATCCCAGTTTACCATACGATAACCTCTGTAGATTAATCCTTTATTATACAAATCAACAAACGATTTAATTACAGATGCCGACATGTCAGGATCCATAGTAAATTTAGTTCTTTCCCAGTCGCATGAAGCACCCAATTTTTTAAGCTGCTCTAAGATTACTCCACCGTATTTATCTGTCCATTCCCAGGCATGTGCCAAAAATTCTTCGCGGGTTAAATCATTTTTATTGATTCCCTCTGCTTTTAGTTTTGCTACAACTTTGGCCTCAGTTGCGATTGATGCGTGATCTGTTCCCGGAACCCAGCAGGCGTTGAAACCTTTAAGACGTGCTCTACGAATCAAAACATCCTGAATGGTATTGTTCAGCATATGCCCCATGTGTAAGACCCCAGTAACATTTGGCGGCGGAATTACAATTGTATAAGGTGTTCTATGATCTGGTTCTGAATGAAAATAGTTGTTTTTCATCCAGTAATCATACCATTTATTCTCGATCGTTTTAGCGTCAAATTGTGCTGGAATTGTCATTTTATTGTGGATATGTTTAATCGTTAATTTATTTAATCGTTAATTTGCTTTGCTAGTTTTCCTAATCGTTATCAATAAATAAATTAAACGATTAACCCGTTAAACAAATAAACCATAAAAACTTTGGTTTAATTTTTGTAATTATAACTGACAGCAAAAGTAAATAATTAAGTACACTATAAAAAGCGAAATAATAATTTGTGTATTAATTAAAAGAAAGTATATTTACTCCTATCTTAAAAACAATTTCAAATGAAAAATGTTATTAAATTCATTGCAATCGTATTGTTTGGTGTAGCTGGTTATTCTCAAGGTGGCCCTAAAATTGAGTTTGCTGCGCAAGACAACACTATTGATTATGGAAAAATTTCTAAGAGTGATAATGCCGTTCGTTCGTTCGAATTTACCAATACCGGAAATGCACCTTTATTAATTATTGATGCTCAATCTACATTGAGTTCCATTATTGTTACCAAACCTGCTGGTCCGATTCAGCCAGGAAAAAAAGGAAAAATTGATGTAAAATATAACATGAGTGCTGGTCCTATTCGTAAAACAATTACTGTAGAAACCAATGCCGTAAATTATCCTGATGGCAGGGTAGCCTTAAAAATTAAAGGAGAAGTTTTATAACAAACATAAAATTAAAAAAAGTAAAGCCGTTTCTTCAGATGAAGGAACGGCTTTTTTGTACATTAATGTTAAGAAAATAACCTATATATATTGAAACATATCGGTTTAGGACTCTAATTTTTTATTCACAGTCTACACTATCAAATTTATATTTAACATTTTCAAAATCTATTGGTTTATCTTTTACCAAATAAGTAACACCCATAGTCGTCTGCATTGTCCCGTTTCCTAAAATAAGCTGTTTATCACGTTTTAAAAATGCCATTGGGTTTTTGAATTTAGCATTTTTATTTGCCGAATCAGTAAAAGTGTAGTCTACAAATAATGTATCACCATGAAACTCTCCTTTAATTTCTCCTGTTCTCTCTGCATTATCTACTTTCATTACCATGTTGCCTCCTACTTTTCCGCTTTTTAAAGTGTGCAGATCTAAATCAATAATGTCTTTTTCGTAGACTGCTTTGTAGCATTGTGTACTAATAATCTTTTCATCATTGGCTTTTACAGCTTCATTTCCCTTTTGGGTTTCGTTATTTTTACAGCTTTGGAATGCAACACAGGCAAAAAACAGGCAGAATATAACTGGCTTTTTCATAATTTAATGTTTATAGATTGTTATCCAATAAAAATAAATAAAAAAGAAGCCAAAAGAAAGGCTCCTTAATTAAAATATTTTTGTCATCTGATTTTTATAAATTCTTAATCACAAATTCACTTCTTCTGTTTAATTCATGCTCTTCTTCTGAACAGGCATCATCTGTTTTGCATTTTATTATTGGTACCGATTCTCCATAACCTTTGGCCATCACTCTTTTTGCACTAATTCCCGACTCTATTATAAATTCTCTTGTTGAATTAGCCCTTTTTTGAGATAGATCTTCATTGAATTTTGCATTTCCCCTACAGTCAGTATGCGATCCTATCTCGATAACCATGTCCGGATATTTCTTCATTAAGGCAACAACGCGGCCTAAGACTACTTTAGACTCCTTACGAATATACCACATATTATAATCAAAATAAATAGGATCTGTTTTGATAATCAGTCTGCCTTTGTCCCTTACAACATCTTTTTCCTGAGCTAAAATCTGATCCACTTTTTCCTTTTTCCTTACTTCGGCAGCAATAATCTTATCTGCTTTGGCCTTTTTTTCTGCTTCTTTCAATGCAATTAAAGCCAAGGCGTCTTTTTTCTTATTGTCTTCTTCTAAAATAAGTTCCTGTTTTCTTTTGTTTTCTGCAATTTGCTGCTCTTCCTTTTTAACAATTTCTAACAATTTTAATGTCATTGAAGCATCATTATTTGCATTTCTTGTCTTACCAGATGTTATCGATTTTGAATTACTCGTATAACTTTCTTTAGAAGCCAAAATTGTATACGAAGTTTCACAAGGAACTGTAAAACTAAACTTCCCATCGGTACTTGTTATAACTGAATTTAGTTGTTTTTGATTTGAATCCTGAAGTATGACTGTTGCATTTTCTAAGGCTAATTTTGTATCAACATCTGTTATTATTCCTGAAATGAACTGTTTGCAATCCTCGACAATTAATTCTTTAATTTCTTTTAATTGATAAATATCATCACTGCCTTTTCCGCCTTTTCTGTTTGAAGCAAAATAGCCTTCTTTTGTGTCTGAATCAAAATAGAATGAAAAATCATCTAAGTTGGAATTAACAGGAAGTCCAACATTTACTGGTTTTTCATATTCTTTTCCATTAATCTCAGATACAAAAATATCAAGAGATCCATATCCTAAATGTCCATCAGATGAAAAATAAAGTTTGTTTTCTTTTGAAACAAACGGAAATTGTTCTCTTTTATCTGTATTGATAATGTAACCTAAATTTTTTGGGGCATCAAAAGCACCCTGATTTATATTTACTGAAAAAATATCGAATGAACCCACTGTTCCGGGCATATCAGAAGCAAAATATAATATTTTCTCATCAGCGCTTAAAGCAGGATGTTCAACAGAATAATCATCACTATTAAAAGGAAGCGATACTATATTTGTCCATTTTCCATTTACCAATTCAGCTCTAAAAATCTGAAGGTTGGAGATTTTTTCTTCATTTTTTCTTTTGCTTCCGTTTTTAGAATTATTACGTGTAAAATACATCGTTTTACCATCTTTAGTAAAAACAGCATTCGATTCATGCATCCCTGTTTTTAATTCTTTCGAAAAATAGTTTGTAATCGAATCTGATGCATTAATACTTTTTATTGGTATTGAAACCAAATTCAAGTAGGTAGCATTATCCCATTTATACTTTTTATCAAATAATCCGGGTTTCAATTTTACTCCGGAAAAAACAAGACGATCATTGTATTTTACAGCCCCAAACTCTGAATTTGGTGTATTTATTGCCAGATTTTTAATTTCGAAACGATTTCCAATAGCTGATACGTTTTCTAAAGTCTTACTATCCTTTTCAAAATTGGCTAAATCTTCATTATTGGCAGATTTTGCATAGTATGCTTTTAAAGCTTCATTCGCCTCTTCAAAATTGCCTGTGGCTTTTAGGGTTTGTGCATATTTAAAATAATAATTTCTTTCTAAATCCTTATCGTAATTTTTAATTAAAAATCGATAGTAACGCTGGGCTTTTACTAAATCATTAGTATAGTAATAGGAATCCGCCAGGTTTTTGATAATTTCCTGAGAAGGCTTTTCTTCTGCTAACTTTTCATATAAAGTAATGGCCTCAATATAATATGTCCTGTCAAAAAAACGTTTGGCTCTTGCCAAATCCTGATCTTGGGCGTTTATAAACTGTATAGAAAATACGAATATAATAACGAATAGTTTTTTTATATTTCTCATTTTAAAAGAATCTTGGTGATTTATCATATCCTTTTCCTAATAAATCCAAATCAAAAAGCAACATTATTTCATGAGTTCCTGAATTAAACTGCCCCAGGTTTGAAGTGGTATAATCATAAGCATATCCAATTCTGAGAGATGGGGTAACATTTATATTCATTAAAGCACTTACGGCATCATTAATCCTGTAAGCAGCACCCAGCTCAAACTTGCCATTATATAAAATATTTGCGGTAAGATCAACTGAAACAGGAGCTCCGGCCACAAACCTGGACATAAATGCCGGTTTTAATTTAAATGCATCATTAATCTCAAAGACATATCCGGCTGTTAAAAAAGTATGTATGTTTTCAGAACCATAAGCGTTAATCCCTGATCTTTCTTCGATGTGTTTTGAGCTTAGTAAATTTGGCACTGACAATCCTACATAATATTTATCAGTAAAGTAATAAGCTCCTGCTCCAATATTAGGTTTTGTTACGCTGATATTTTCGGCGAAAGCCAAATCGGTAGCTGTATCAGTAAAACGAAATCCGTTAAAATTAGTCTGCAAAGAAGTAAACCCGGCTTTTAATCCTAGAGAAAGTTTGTTTTTTCCGCCCAACTGAAGAACATAAGCAAAATCAGCGTAGAAATTATTTTCTTTTTTTGCCCCATCTCCAATATCATCTGAAATTAATGACGCACCTACTTCAATCTTTTCACTTAAGGCTGTATGTCCAAAAAAAGTAAATGTTTTTGGTGCTCCTACTGCCCCAACCCATTGTGTTCTGTATAATCCTCCTAAATTTAACATGGCAGGTGTACTGGTTGCATACGCGGGATTTACCACACTCATATTGTACATATAGTGTGTATACTCCGGGTCTTGCTGCGCTGATGCTGATGTTATATAAAAAAGGAAACTTATAAAAAGTATTATTTTTTTCATTGAGACTATATTAAAATGTAAATGAAGATTTATCTATTTAGGTAAAGACGGCCTTGTTGAGGCGGTTTATTATCTTTATTAAAATGGATAACATAAAAATAGACTCCATTTGGCGCTATTCCATCACCAAAGCCAGCTCCTTCAGAATTCCTTCCGTCCCAATCCGATTTATTTTTATTCCCTTTGAATAAGACATTTCCGTATCGGTTATAAATTTCGAGGGTATAATCCGGATATAAAAAGTCAATTTTAAGAATTGTAAAAGTGTCGTTTATATTATCTCCGTTTGGCGAAAACCCATCGGGAACGAAAAATGTTTCATATTCAGAATCATCACAATGAGATAAAGAAACCTTTACCTCAATATGGTCTTGTGAAATACAATTTGTTGCTGTTGATACATCAAAACCATAATAAGTGGCATTATCTGTAAGCGGTGTAGCTGAAGATAGCAGATTACCGTTGTTGACAGCATCATACCAGACTACAGTTGAAGACACATTCGTATTATTAGACAAGTCTAAAATAGTAGGATTCTCCAAACCACAAAAATTTTGTCCGTCTGTATCTAAGATTGGTGCCGGTGAATCGCTTACTGTAACTGTAATCATGGTCGGATCTGAAGTACAGCCTGCCGCTGAAGTTTCTGTTACCCAATAATCCTCCGATTTTAAAACATAAGTGTTGGGTAAAGGTGTGGTAAGAGTTGCGGAATTGTACCATTTATACTGACTCCCGTTTGGGGATAAACTTGCAATTGTTGCTCCATCAACTTTACAAAAAGGCTGATCGCTTGCTGCAGGAGCTACCGGAACAGCATTAATTTCAAACATATCTAAAACTATGTTTAAATTAACATCACAGGTTGTTTCATTATTTACCAGATTGGTAATCGATATCGTGGTAGAACCAGTGTTTTGAAGTAAAACAGACGGAATAGTAAAATTTGCTTTTCCATCAGTAACAGTTAAAGTAATAGTTTCTACTGCCGAATTACTGCCTGCTAATAAATATGAAATTGTAACATTTGTAAGCGTTCCCAAACCTGTAACTGAGGCTGAAAAAGGTTTATTAAAGCAATCGTCTAAAACTTCAACTTTTAAACTAGCTGTTTCAGGGATCTTGTTTATAGTTAAATTACCTTTCAAATTAGCAGTATTTGTACAAAAAGGGGTCGCAGCATTCGTAATATTGGTAATTGTAATGACTGAAGTACCACTATTTGAATTTAAGGTTGAAGGAATTGTAAAATCAGCGTTCCCTCCTGCAACATTGAGCATTGCGGTTTGAGCCGTTGCCGTATTTGCACCTGAAACATTGTATAAAATAGTATACGCTCCATCCTCTAGCCCTAATGCATTTGAAATTAATGCCTGCGTACTTTTATTCTGACAAGTTTGAACTGGTGACAATAATGCTCCGTTTAAAGCCGGTGTTTTATAAACATGCAAAACATCTGACAAATCGTTTATGATGTTCAGACAGCTTTCTTCACTGCCAAATTGATCTATTTTTGTAATGGCTACAGTAAAATTCCCAGGTTGCTGAAAATAATTCCTGCTTAAAGGGAAATTTAACACTCCATTATTAAATGTCGCTAATATTTTTTTTGAATCTCCATTTGGCCCCGAAACATTATAGGTAATATAAAATTGTCCATTTGGTATATTTTGATTTCCCTGAGTCAAAGTCGCCGAATAAGTTGCTGTTTGAATATCAGATTGGCAAATATCCTTTATTATCTTAAGTGTCGCTCCAGTAAAATCAAACTTCTTTTCAATTTTAAGTATGAAAGTTGCCATTTCTATCTTACAAACCGGACTTGTTGGTAAAACAGTATAAGTAAAATTATACGTTCCTATACCATAATTATTAAAGATGGCTTGTACATCAATATTATGATCTTTAGTAAAAGTAATTTGCCCTGTACCATTATCGTCCTTCCATGTTCCTCCATTATCTTCATCATTTAGCCTGTCATTCAAATCAAGATTAGAATAAATGGAGAAATCAGCATCTTCGCACAATGTTAATTGAGAAGGGGTTCCGGGTTCGGGAGACCTGTAAACCGTGACAAATCCTGTAGAAGAAACAGCAGGACAGTTTCCAATAGCAGCAATAGAATACGTAAATTGAGAAGTTTTTCCAATTTCTAAAGCTCCAGCATCAATCACACTTGCTACAGCAATATTGTCCGTATCGTTAAACCACTTTCCACCTGATTGCGGTGTCAGATGAGTATTTCCATTAAATATTTGAAAAAGATTAAAAGTCTGATCGTCGCTGCAAGCCAGAGCTTTTTCTGCAAAACCTGCATAGCCGCCTATTATAACTTCAACCGTAGCCGAATTATCAGTACAGCCATTTACACCAGTCACTGTATAAGTATAATGATAAATGCCACTGAGTGGAATAACTTGTGCATTTAAAATCCCTGTAGTTTCATTTAAGCCCCCTGAGTTGTCATCATCAGACCATGTCCCGCCTGTAGCAGGAGTTCCTCCTAATGCCATGAAAAGAGATATTGCCTGACTGGATGCATCAGGAATAGTACAAATTTCTAATGGAGCAGAAGAATCAAGACCCGCACATTGTGCAAAACTTTTATTTGGAAGCAAAAGGAAAATAATAAAATAAGAGCTAAAAGCAATTAGGGAAAAGTATTTTTTAACCATAAATATCATTAAATTTTTATTAAAAATACTTAAATAATCCAAATAAAGATTACAAAAGCTATTTATTATGTAGTTTTTTGTATAAAAAACATAAAGTAACTTCTTAATTATCAACAAAAAACAAAAAAATTAAGAAAAAAATTACAACTCATCTTCTAGCCGAAAACGAAATTTTAAAAGTACACTGTTACGCTCAACTTCTAAGTTAATCCAGAGATCTTCTTCCGACTTTAAAAGATTACTAATTTGTTGTAAGGAATATTTATAAGGTTTATTATTATTTATACTAATAATTACATCTCCTTTTTGCAGACCACTTTTTTCTGCTGCTGATTTTTTTCTGACGTTTACAATTTCATAAATGGGCTTTAAATGAAACTTGTATCTGAAATCATCTTTCCTTCTGTCATTATCATCAATTGAAGTATTTATTCTTACCGTTTCTAAGTGTACTGTTTCCTGTACCCATTGTAAACCATTATGCTGAATTGAAATACCACTTTTATTATAACTAAATGGTTGATTGAATTTATTATTTTTTTTCAGATACATTTTTTTATCAGCATAATCCATAACAATTGTAAATCGTTTCAAAACTTCGCCACCTACAGAACCAATTCTATCAATAACCATTTTTACATTTTTTATGGAACTCGCATCAGGAAAAGCTACAATGGGGTTTTTAAAATCAAAATCGGCAAGCGAAAATTTAGAAATTTTTGCCCTGTGCCCTTCAATATCCCCGCTAAATCCTTTTCCTAAAAAATCAGCAAAATTTTTCTCCGGCAATTTAATTTTGTCATTTTCAAAAACCCAAAATGAATCACTATTTCCAATATCAATAAGTAATTTTGCAGGAATACTTTCACTGTCAACTATGGCTGCTGCTATGACATAAGGTTTTGATCTTTCGATGGAAATAGGTATTTTTTTAAATTTTTTATCGAAATTATTTCTAACGATTTCATTATTTTGGTGTACAAAAACTTTTTTCTTCTGATAATTAATCTCTACAATGTTATTTTTAAAAAATTTATAGCCGATAATCCCGTTTACCGGAATTCCTATATGAGAAGACAAGTTAAATCCCTGATCCAAAATAATATAAACCAAATGATTTACAGATTTTAATCCGTGCGTTTCCAAAACATTATTTGTTGATTTTAAGCCTTCTATTTCCTCTTCACTTCCTAATCCCCGAAGTTTGATTTTTTGTACATTATTAAAACTTACTTCTTTTTTGTCTTCCATGCTGAATAAAATGGTTTCATCAACACCAGAATCCAGTAAAAAATTCAGTTCAATACCGTTAACCTTTATTGGAATAAAAACTAAGTTGTTAATTAGCTTAAAGGGTATTACCACTTTCTTTTTATCCTTTTCAATTAAAAAGTCATCCTGAGCATTTAGTATAAAAGATGCTAAAAGACCAAAAAACAACATGATATACTTTTTCATTGATAATATTTTATTATAAAATTAGTAAAAAAATTGATTATTGTTACATTTTCATAACTCCACCTATTGTTTACGTTAAATTCGAAAAAAAAATGCAAATTTGCACTTCAATAATTAAACACATGCCAACAATTTCAAACAAAGGCAGAAACATGCCCGAATCACCGATACGCAAATTAGCTCCTTATGCAGATCTTGCAAAACAAAAAGGAAAAAAAGTGTATCATTTAAACATTGGTCAACCGGATATCAAGACACCCGAAGTGGCCATGGAGGCGGTAAAAAATATTGATTTAGATATTATAGAATACAGTCCGTCAGCCGGATATGAAAGTTATAGAAAGAAATTAGCAAAATTTTACCAACGTCAAAATGTAAATGTTAATTCAGAAGACATCATTGTAACTACTGGTGGTTCTGAAGCTTTATTGTTTGCATTAGCCACAATTACAGATCCGGGAGATGAAATCATCATTCCGGAACCTTTTTATGCTAATTATCACGCATTTGCGTCATCAACAAGTGCAACAGTTGTTCCTGTAATCTCTACAATCGAGAGCGGATTCGCTTTGCCAGGTATTGAAGATGTAGAAAAATTGATTACGCCAAGAACCAAAGCCATTTTAATTTGTAATCCCGGAAATCCAACCGGTTATTTATATTCTGAATCTGAAATCAAACAATTAGCACATTTAATCAAAAAACACGATTTATATTTAATTGCTGATGAAGTATATCGTGAATTTTTATATGATGGAGATGAGGAACATTTTTCTGTTATGAATTTAGATGATGTTCAGCAGAATGTAATTATGGTCGATTCAGTTTCAAAACGTTACAGTATGTGTGGCGCAAGAATTGGATGTCTGGTCACGAAAAACAAACAAGTTTTGTCAACCGTAATGAAATTTGCACAGGCTCGTTTAAGTCCGCCAACTATTGAGCAAATAGCTTGTGAGGCTGCTATTGACACTCCTCAGAGTTATTTTGACGAAGTAATTGGGGAATATAAAAGCCGTCGTGACACTCTGATTACTGAACTGAACAAAATTGAAGGTGTAATCGTAACTAAACCAAAAGGAGCCTTTTACTGTATTGCTCAATTACCAATAGAAAATTCTGAAGATTTTGCGCAATGGCTTTTGGAAAGTTATGACCTTAATGGTGAAACAGTAATGGTTGCTCCTGCAGCAGGATTCTATTCAACTTCCGGCATGGGATTGAATCAGGTAAGGATCGCGTATGTTCTAAACAAAAAAGATTTAATTACTGCTGTAAACATTTTAAAAGAAGCGCTTTTGGTTTATAATAAAAAATAGCCATTTCTAAAAATACAACCATCAAAAAGACAATAATTACTTCAATTATTGTCTTTTGATTTTTTAATGCCACTGTTGTTTATTTTTAATTTAAATTAATCTTAAAACTAATAAAAACCATAGAAAAGGTTTCCTTTTTATTAATTATCTTTACCGCCTTAAAAGAATATACCCATACTAATAGTAGTTTTTAATGATAAACAACGAAGATTTTTTAGACGAAATAGGAGACAATCATTTTAGCAGCAATGCGAAAAACCCTGTAAGACAGGATGCTTTTGACCTATCTGATGATGAAAAAATAGAAAAAATAAAAAAAGATGTCGAAAACATCCTGCAAACTTTAGGAATGGATTTGACTGATGACAGCATAAAAGGTACTCCAAACAGAGTAGCAAAAATGTTTGTGAAGGAGATTTTTGGCGGTTTAAACCCTTCAAAACAACCAAAAGCTTCAACGTTTGACAATAATTACAAATACGGTGAAATGTTAGTAGAAAAAAATATTACCGTATATTCTACCTGCGAACACCATCTATTGCCAATTATTGGCAGAGCTCACGTAGCTTATATTTCCAGCGGGAGAGTTATTGGTTTATCTAAAATGAACCGCATTGTGGAATACTATGCCAAAAGGCCTCAGGTTCAGGAACGTTTGACGATGCAAATTGTCCAGGAATTACAAAAAGCTTTAAGAACTGAAGATGTAGCCTGCGTTATTGACGCCAAGCATCTTTGTGTAAATTCAAGAGGAATTAAAGATATCGAAAGCAGTACGGTAACCTCTGAATTTGGCGGAAAATTTAAAGATCCTCAAACTAAAAGAGAGTTTTTAGATTATATTAAGTTAGACACTCAGTTTTAAAAGTTTATTGTTTGTTGTTAATAGTTTGTTGTTGCTATGGCGAAAATAGAAAAATTTGAAGACTTAGAAATTTGGAGAATGGCAAGAACAATTTGCCAACAAATTGAATTTCTCATACAAAATACAAGTTTAAAGACAAACTACTCCTTAAAAGATCAAATTGACAGAAGCTCAGGCTCTATTATGGATAATATTGCTGAAGGTTTTGAACGAAATGGTAATAGAGAATTCATTCAATTTTTGAGTATTGCAAAAGGATCAGCAGGAGAAGTAAAATCACAATCTTATAGAGCTTTTGATAAAAAGCTAATTTCTGAAGAACAGCATATAAAATTAAATGAAATAGTTGAATTAGAAAAAAACAAAATCGGAGCGATGATGAATTACTTAAACAATTGTGAAATTAAAGGGCTCAAATTCAAATAATATCTTGCTCACTCAGAACTAAAAACAACAAACCAAAAACAACAAACAGAAAAAACAATATGCCATTATATACAACACAGTCTCTAAAAATATACAATTCGCTGTCAGGTGAAAAAGAAAGCTTCAACCCTATTCATGAAGGAAATGTTGGAATGTATGTTTGCGGACCTACTGTTTACAGCAATGTTCACTTAGGAAATGTGAGAACTTTTATGTCTTTTGACGTTATTTTCAGGTATTTTTTGCATCTTGATTATAAGGTTCGTTATGTACGTAATATCACTGACGTTGGTCATATTGTAGACGATGTTGATGAAGGTGAAGATAAAATCGCCAAAAAAGCACGTTTAGAGCAGTTAGAACCTATGGAGGTTGTACAGCGTTATACTGTCGATTTTCATGAAATACTAAAAGCTTTCAACTTTTTACCGCCAAGTATTGAACCAACTGCTACCGGACACATCATTGAACAGATTGAAATCATCAAAAAAATCATTGATACCGGAATTGGCTATGAAGCCAACGGATCGGTTTATTTTGATGTCGTAAAATATAATGAGACTAATAATTACGGAGTTCTTAGTGGCCGAAATATCGAAGATATGTTAGCCAACACACGTGATCTTGATGGTCAGTCAGACAAAAGAAACCCACAGGATTTTGCACTTTGGAAAAAAGCAGAACCGGAACATATTATGAGATGGCCTTCGCCATGGAGTGATGGTTTTCCGGGTTGGCATTTGGAGTGTACTGCTATGAGTACCAAATATCTTGGAAATCATTTTGACATTCACGGAGGTGGAATGGATTTAAAATTCCCACATCACGAATGTGAAATTGCACAAAATGAAGCTTGTACAGGTCAGTCTCCTGTAAATTACTGGATGCATGCCAATATGCTGACTTTAAATGGCAAGAAAATGGCAAAATCTACCGGAAATAATATTTTGCCAGGCGAGATTTTAAGCGGAGACAATAATATCTTAAGCAAACCTTTCTCTGCATCTGTAACTCGTTTTTTTATGCTACAGGCACATTACAGAAGCGTTTTGGATTTTTCTGATGATGCTATTGTTGCTGCCGAAAAAGGATATAAAAGATTGATGGAAGCCGTTGATTCACTGCCAGCTATTTCAACAAGTACCTCAAGTTCTATAGATATTGCAGCATGGAAACAATTGTGCTACGACGCTATGAATGACGATTTTAATACACCGATTTTAATTGCGCATTTATTTGAAGCCGTTCGTTACATCAATTTATTGAAAGAAGGAAAAGAAACTATTTCAGCCGAAGATCTAAAAATATTTACAACCGCTGTTAATGCTTTTGTTTTTGATGTTTTAGGTTTAAGTGACGACAAGGCTGCAGACAGCAATACCGATAAATTAGAAGGAGTTGTTAACTTGCTTATCGGAATGAGAAATCAGGCCAGAGCAGATAAAAATTTCGCCCTTTCTGATCAGATTCGAGATCAGCTGATTGCCTTAGGTATTCAATTAAAAGACGGAAAAGAGGGCACTAGCTTTTCGATATAATCAATCCATATTCTAATAAATCATGAAAGTCATCACGCCATTTGTTTTATTAGTACGCTTTTATCAAAACGCTATTTCACCATTTACACCATCGTCATGCCGTTTCGAACCAACATGTTCCAGCTATATGATCGAAGCCTTACAAAAACATGGATTATTTTATGGCGGATACCTGGGATTAAAACGAATTTTGAGCTGTCATCCTTGGGGAAAAACCGGTTATGACCCTGTTCCTGAAAAGAAATGTTCACAAAAACATTAACTTTTAATAAAGATTTACTCTGTTTTAAATATTTATTTTTACAACACATCTAAAAACATAATACTACATGACACACGCTTTAAACATCGTTTGGAATCCTTCAGAAGGAATCGATTTAGGATTTTTTATGATTCGCTACTAC
>CBFGNY010000035.1:0-30162 GCA_965650235.1 uncultured Flavobacterium sp.
CGAGAAACAATTCAAAAACAACAATTTCGAATTAATCGATTTCAGAACTTATGCAGGCGAGCGTGAAGTAAAAGAAAACACAATAGCTTCTGTTGATGATCTTGATGACACAAAATCATATGTGGCTTCTGCCGAAAACACTTCAAAATTCAAAAAATATAAAAACACAACGACCGAAGAAGATTTGGAGGCAAGTTTAAAAGAAGCACATACACTATACAATAATGTTTCTATTTTGGAATTTGACGAGGCCAATCCAAGCGAAACCCGAAATGTTTTTTACACTTTCAAAACAACTCCTGAAATGATCAAAGATACCAGCGCAACGGTTACCATGCGTGGAATATTTGTTCCCAACAGAAGTTTTAAAAACCATAAAATAAAAAACCTCGAAATGGAAATCGTGACTTCTCACGACCCCAACAAAATGGGTTCTAACGGAAATCTGATCAATTACAGACTGGTTCGGTTTAAAAGAGTAAAATTCAAAACCCGTTTTCAAAACAACGGCGAAGGCCCAGCCAGAAAAATTCGTTTAGAAACCGATATTCCCGATATGTTCGATAAAAAAACGTTCCAAATTGAAGGTATGTATCCTGAATGTCCCATTTGTCCAAAAGACGAAGAACCAACAGTAAGCTGCCTGGATACCATCATCAAACAAAAACAAATCATTTTTACCTTCAAGAATATTTATCTTCCGGGAACGGAACAAAAAAATGTACAGGAAAAAGACAGCACAAAAGGTTTTGTGCGTTATTCGATGAAATTTAACGAAGACTTTCATAAAATAAAAACCAAAAGCCGGACAGCCATTATTTTTGACAAAAACGAACCGATCATAACCAATTATGCGGTAACGAGATTTTTACCGGGTATTTCGATTGGTGCAAAAGCCGGTTATAATATTTATCCGGATTTGGAGAAGTCAACCAGTTATTTTGTGGGAGCTACCATTTCGCCTTTTAAATCCTATCGCTTTTATTGGCAGGCAGAATGGGTAAATGCTTTGAACCAATACAACAGCGCAGTTAATATTATAACCACAGTTAACACCAATGCAAACGGAACAAGGCGATTAATACGTACCACAACTACAACAGAAAACAAGAATGTAAATTGGGAAGTCCCTGTTTTGATTCGGTATAACATAAATAATTATATCGGAATCGGAGCCGGGATTCAGGCCAACATCAATGTTTTATCAGAGCACCATCAAGATATAAAAACAGAAACTTTTGAAAATGAGAAGGAAAACATTCTAATAGATACAAAAACAGCAAATAATACCGTTAAAAACTCCTTTATCGATTTTAAAACGGGTCTTTTATTTGATTTAACAGCAGGTTTTGCCAGAATTGGACCAAGTTTGGGCGCACGTTATGTAATGAACTTTGAACAAAATTTTAATTATATTCAGCTTTATGGGATTTGGAAGTTTTAAATATTTCCACCATATAAGTGATATAAGTAAATTTAAGTTTTTAACTGGATAAGATACAGATAAGCTTATATGACCTTATTAAATCTTGAATTATACGCAACAAAATGATATGAACTTATATGACTTATATGGTGAAAAAAATATGCAATAAAATAATATGAACTTACATTACTTATATGGTTTAATTTTTCTTTTTATAAATCTGAATGTTCTTGGGCAGAATCAGGAAGATAAAATTTACAATGCAATTGATGTTTTTGTCGCTCATCCTTCCGCGAAAGCGTTACAAAATCTCTCCAAAGCCGAAACTGATTTCTGGAAAAATCCACAGCCAAAAACCAAAGGCGAATTGCTCGCCATTGTGGTTTTAAACTGCAATAAAGCCTATTATGAAAATCAATTTGGGCAATCTCAAAATGCAATTTCAAGCTATGAGAATGCCTGGCAAATCTATCAGAAATATAAACTTAAAGACTACGATATTATCGAATATTGCCTCAAGCCTTTAGGTAACTTATATACCGTCCTGGGCGATTATGACAGCGCTGAAAATACTATAAAACAATATTTTTTTATTGTAAATACAACCAAAAATTATCCGGAAGCTGGTAAACAAAAATTTGCAGCAATACTTAATTTATCGAATGTGTATCAAAGTTCCGGTAAAATTTCTCTAGCCATAGAATTATTGGAAAACACTTTAAAAACAGAAAAATTATCGAATGCTCAAAAAGGAATTTTGCTGAATAATTTAGGAAATAATTATTTACTAAGTTCCGGAGGAAATCTACTGATGCCGGAAACTTATGAAAAAGCCGAAAATGCTTTTAAGTTGGCTGTAAATTATCTCAAAAGCGAGAAAGAACAAACAGAAACTTTATCGAATTCTTATCGAAACTTGTCTACGCTTAATCGCCAAAGACATCAGTTTGAAGCAGCCAATTCTTATTTGGAAAAAGCGGAAAAAATCTTTTTCGCAACACCAAATCAACAACCCAGAAAAGTTGCAAAACTCTATTATGAAAAAGCATTATTGCTTTTTGACGAAGGAAAAGAGGATGAAAGCGAGAAACAGATTTCGGCAATTTTTAAAATTTTAATTCCGAATTATAATGCTAAAAGTATTCTGCCAAATCAAAACCAATTGTATGCAGAAACAGTTTTAATGGATGCACTAGATTTACATGCCGAAATTTTACTGTTCAAACAACCCAAAAAAGCTCTAAAAACTTTTGAACTTTCCTTTTACATTGAAGATTTATTGATGAACTCATTAATTTACGAAAATTCTAAAATCATCACGCAAATCAGAACACGTAACCGAACTGAAAAATGTCTTGTTATTTATGATCATTTGTACAAAAAAGAAAATAAAATTCAATATTTAGAAGAAGCTTTTCAACTATCAGAAAAAACCAAATCCGGCATTTTAAAAAGTCACCGCTCGAACATTACAAATGCTTCAGCAGAAGAAAAGACGATGTTACAGCAGCTTCAAAACTTAAATAATGCTATAATAAAAGAACAGCAAAAAGGAAACCTCGCTAATATTTCAAACATTAATTCAGCCATAAAAAAGCAAAATCAATTGATGCTTTCACTAAAAGAAATCCAATCTAAAAACGTTGATTATATTCCTGAAAAAACCAACTTAAAAGCACTCTTTTCTAAATTAGAAAAAGATAAAGCAGTAATGGTTCATTATTTTATGGGTTCTGAAAATTTATTTTACTTCACTTTACAAAATAACCGAATTAGTTTAAATCATCTAAATACGACTCATAGAGCAATGATTGAAGTTGTTCGTTTTGTAGATTATTTCAATACTGCTGATGCTATTACAAACAATATTTCGGGTTATAATTACTCTGGCAAAAAAGTGTATGATTTATTAAAATTGCCTCAAAATACTATTTACAAAAACCTCATCATTGTTCCGGACGGTATTTTAAATTTCCTGCCTTTTGAAGCGTTGATTACACGAAAATCTTCTACAACCAATTTTACGAAAATGCATTATTTAATGAATGATTTTAAAATTGGGTATAATACTTCAGCCAATTTTTATCTGAATTCAAAACCAATTTCAAAATCGGAAAAAACAATTTTGGGTGTTTTTCCAATATTCGAAAGAACGGCTTTTGAATTGCGTTATTCGAAAAAGGAACTCGAATCAATCCGAAACAACTTTAAGGGAAAATATTTGGAAAATTCAGGAGCAAGCTTTTCTAATTTTAAAAATAATATTTCCAATTATTCAATTTTACATCTCAGTACGCATGCTTCTTCGGGAGATATTGAAACTCCTGCAAGCATCAAATTTTACGATCAGGAAATTTTATATTCAGAATTATACAATCTAAACATCAATCCCGATTTAGTGGTTTTAAGCGCCTGTGAAACCGGAATTGGAAAACTCTATAAAGCAGAAGGTGCCATGAGTGTAGCCAGAGGTTTTCAGTTTGCAGGAGCGCAGAATTTACTGTTTTCGTTGTGGAAAGTAAACGATTATACGACATCGGTTTTTATGACTGATTTTTATGAAAATGTCAAAAATAATCAGACATATTTTGAAGCCAATACAAACGCAAAACTTGCTTTTTTAAATGATAAATCAATTCCAAATGCTAAAAAATCGCCCTATTACTGGAGTTCTTTTGTTTATTATGGTTCGGTTTCTACTGAAACAAATTCAACTAATTATATCGTTTACATCATTAGTTTATTGGCTTTAATTGGTTTATTTTTGGTTCTCAATCAGTATCAAAAATGGAAAATCTTCACCTGGTTCTTAAAAAAGAAAAATACAAAAAGATAAAATTTAAAATCATGAAAACCCAGCATTTATTGATTAAAGTAAAAATCAATGGTGTTTCGGGAAATTTTATTTTAGATACAGGTGCTTCCAACTCTTGTGTGGGTTATGAAAGTATTGAACGATTTGAACTGACTTCGAAAAAATCCAAAACCAAAGCGGCAGGCGCAGGCGGAACCGGAATGAAAACACAAATCTCCAAACAAAATGCACTACAAATCGGTTCCTGGAAAAATCAGGATTTCAGCCTGGTTATTTTTGACCTTTCGCACGTAAATGAAGCTTTAAGACAATACAAGGCAAAACCTGTTCACGGTATTATTGGCGCAGATGTTTTGATGGAAGGAAAGGGAATTATTGATTATTATAACCATTATTTGTATTTACAATAAAAGCCCTAAATACACCTCCAACGAGTTAAGATGGAATTGTTTATTTATTTTTTTTCTTAAGAGAATCTTTAGCATTTTCGCCTAATGCCCACAAAATTCCGCCTGTAAGATGCTGGATAAACACAGGATCAACATAATCTTTACTATCATGTCCTAAAGCGGTATAAAATACTCTTGCTCCTTCAAATTCATGATACCAGGCCAAAGGGAAGTAATCTCCAAAAATGCGCCCTGGGTAGACTTCTTTTTCGGCATCTTCTACAGTTCGCAAATCGGCCGCTAAAAGTACCTGAGTGTTAGGATTGAGTTCATCCATATAGTAACATTCATCTTCTTTTCTCCATATTTCAGGCAGCATTGAGGTTGAAGGATGATTTTTATTAATCACTTTTATTTCAAAAGGCTGAAAAGCCGGATGTTTTTTAAATTTCCCTCCCACCATTGCTGTATACCAAGGCCATGATCTTTCAGAATCAGAAGCACTATGAATCCCTACAAAAGATCCTCCGGAATGAATGTAATCTACGAATGCCTGTCTTTGCTGTTCCGTATCAAAAATATCATTACAGGTATTTGAGAAAACAAGACAGTTATATTTTTTTAAACTCTCGGAAGTCATTATTGCCGGATCATCTGAAACATCAACAATTAACTTATTTGCTTCGCCAATTTTCTTTAAGGCTTCAACGCTCGAAGCTATATTTTTATGCACGTATCCTTTGCCATTTTTAGTATAAATCAAAATCCGTTTTTTAGCTGGGGGATTTCCAAAAACAGAACCTAGGGCAAAAATAACGGCAAGCAACATTAACTTTATCTTCATAATTATTCTTTTATTTTCCGAATATAAAAAGAAAATCCCAAACTCCTTAATTGGAATTTGGGATTTTTAACATTATAAATTATTTAAAACTATAGTTCCAATGCTCTTTTAGCATCTCCGTTCATCAATAATTCTACAGGGTTTTCTAATGCTTCTTTAACAGCAACTAAGAAACCAACTGACTCACGTCCGTCGATAATTCTGTGGTCATAAGAAAGCGCTACGTACATCATTGGGTGAATTTCAACTTTACCGTTTACAGCGATTGGACGCTCGATAATGTTGTGCATTCCTAAAATTCCAGATTGTGGAGGGTTGATGATTGGCGTAGATAACATAGATCCGAAAACACCACCATTTGTAATTGTGAATGTTCCACCAGTCATATCGTCAACAGTAATTTGTCCGTCACGAGCTCTTAAAGCCAATCTTTTGATTTCAGCTTCGATTCCACGGAAAGTTAAAAGTTCTGCATTACGAACTACAGGAACCATCAATCCTTTTGGTCCTGAAACCGCGATTGAGATATCTGCAAAATCGTAAGCTATTTTATAATCACCATCCATCATGGAGTTCACATCCGGATATAATTGTAAAGCTCTTGTAACTGCTTTTGTAAAGAAAGACATGAATCCTAAGCCAAGACCACCATGTTTTGCTTTGAAAGCATCTTTGTACTCGTTACGAATTTGGTTGATTGGCGTCATGTTAACTTCGTTGAAAGTAGTCAACATTGCTGTTTCGTTTTTTGCAGCAACTAATCTCTCCGCTACTTTACGACGCAACATTGATAATTTTGTACGCTCAGTTCCACGGCTTCCACCAGTTGGTGTTCCCATTGAAGGTACTGCGTTTACAGCATCATCTTTTGTAATTCTTCCACCTTTTCCAGTTCCTGAAACTGTTGCCGGTGCTATGTTTTTTTCGTCTAATATTTTTCTTGCTGCAGGAGATGGAGTTCCCGTAGCATATGTTGTTGCTGCAGCTGGTGCCGCTTTTGGAGCTTCTGCTTTAGCTTCAGCCTTTGGTGCCTCAGCTTTTGGTGCTTCAGCTTTTGGTGCCTCAGCCGCTGGAGCGTCTCCTGCAGGTTTTGCTGCGCTTGTATCAATTAAACAAACTACGGCCCCTACTGCTACTGCATCACCTTCTTCTGCTTTTAGCGTAATGATTCCGCTCATTTCAGCTGGTAATTCAAGAGTTGCTTTGTCAGAATCAACTTCGGCAATAGCCTGATCTTTTTCTACATAATCTCCGTCTTTTACTAACCAAGTTGCAATTTCTACTTCTTTTATTGATTCCCCTGGTGATGGGACTTTCATTTCTAAAATCATGTTCTGTTATTTTAAATTATGAATTTTATATTTTAATTGTTCCCTAAAGAACTTCTTATTCTTATTTTTTAGCCCTGATGGCAGCGATATCCTTTTTCTGGCTTCTTTAGCCGGGAAAAGATTTAGCGGACAGCAGGAAATAGCTTCTAAAAATATTTATTAGTGTGATTGCTTCGTTCCTCGCAATGACTATCTGAATAAATCTTTATCAAAAACCATTCTGATAGCATCTGCATGACGGCGTTTTGCACGCGTGTAACTTCCTGCAGCCGGAGCAGCATAAGCTTTTAACGAAGCCAGTCTCCATTTTACCAAATCAAAGTTCATTAACATAAAGCTGTAAGCTCCCATATTTTTAGGCTCTTCCTGTGCCCAAACATAATCATCTGCGTTTGGATAGTTGGAAATGATTTCTTTGATTTGCTCAACAGGAAAAGGGAACAATTGCTCGATACGAACAACTGCGACATCTTTTCTTCCGTTATTTTCTCTTTCGGCAACAATATCATAATAGAATTTACCTGTACAGAAAACCAAAGTTTTTACGTCTTTTTTGTTTACTGCATTATCATCGATAGTTTCCTGAAAACTTCCTGTTGCCAATTCGTCAACTGAAGAAACACATCTTGGATCACGCAATAAACTTTTTGGAGAAAAAACAACTAAAGGTTTACGGAAATCTGTTTTCATCTGTCTTCTCAACAAGTGGAAGAAGTTAGCCGGCGTTGTACAGTCGGCCACATACATATTATGTCTTGCGCAAAGTTGTAAATAACGCTCCATTCTAGCAGAAGAGTGTTCTGCACCTTGTCCTTCGTATCCGTGTGGCAATAATAAAACAATACCGTTTTGGTTGTTCCATTTGTCTTCGCCACAAGAAATATACTGGTCGATCATAATTTGTGCTCCATTACTGAAATCTCCAAATTGCGCTTCCCAGATAGTCAATGCTTTTGGGTTTGCCAAAGCATAACCGTAATCGAAACCTAAAACTCCGTATTCTGATAAAAGAGAATTGAATACACCGAATTTTCCTTTTTTGTTTTCGATGTTGTTCAATAAGATTACTTCCTCTTCAGAATCTTCTACTTTTACTACCGCATGACGGTGAGAGAAAGTACCACGCTCCACATCCTGACCTGAAATTCTGACATCAAATCCTTCTGTTAAAAGAGAACCGTAAGCCAATGCTTCTGCTGTTCCCCAGTCTAATGTGTTATTATCATATCCTGCTTTTCTGTCGGATACAATTTTATTGATTTTGTTAATGAATTTTTTATCAGATGGTAAAGTCGAAATAGTATTGATGATAGAATCCAGACCTTCTTTAGGAAAAGTAGTATCTACCTTTTTCAACATCACATCATCAGAAACTTGTTGAAAACCACTCCACTCATTTTGCATGAATGGTGTTATAATGGTCAAAGTCTTTTTACGGGATGCCTCTAAATTTTGTTCAAGATCTGCTTTGTATTCCTTTTCTAATCCGTTTACATAATTACCATCAATAACTCCTTCTGACAATAATTTCTCTGCATAAATATCTCTTGGATTTTGATGTTTTGCGATGATTTTATATAAAACCGGCTGAGTAAAACGAGGCTCATCACCTTCGTTATGACCGTATTTTCTATATCCTAATAAGTCGATAAATACATCACGTCCAAATTCCATTCTGTAATCTAATGCAAAAGATACTGCATGTACAACTGCCTCTGCATCATCTGCATTTACGTGTAATACAGGCGAAAGCGTTACTTTGGCAACATCAGTACAATACGTAGAAGAACGGGCGTCTAAATAGTTTGTGGTAAAACCAACCTGATTGTTGATTACGATATGAATAGTACCTCCGGTTTTGTAACCGTCTAATTGTGCCATCTGAATGATTTCATACAAAATACCCTGGCCTGCGATTGCAGCATCTCCGTGAACGGCGATAGGTAATACTTTTGAGAAATCATCAGCATAATGTTTGTCTTGTTTAGCTCTTGTGATTCCTTCAATTACTGCTCCAACCGTTTCTAAGTGCGAAGGGTTTGGTGCTAAATTGATATTGATGCTTTTTCCTGTTCTTGTTTTTTTGTCAGCTGTAAGACCTAAGTGGTATTTTACGTCACCGTCAAAATATTCCTGATCGTAATCTTTACCGTCAAATTCGCTAAAGATATCCTGAGTTGATTTTCCGAAGATGTTGGCCAAAACATTCAAACGACCACGGTGAGCCATTCCCATCACGAATTGTTCTACTCCTTTTTCAGCAGCTTTTTCGATTAAAGCATCCAAAGCCGGAATAATAGTTTCTCCTCCTTCTAATGAAAATCTTTTTTGACCTACATATTTAGTATGCAAAAAGTTCTCGAAAGAAACGGCCTGATTTAATTTATTAAGGATGTTTTGTTTTTCTTCTGTAGAAAAATCAGGCTGGTTATTATTAACCCCTAATTTATCCTGAATCCATTTTACAACACCAGGATTTCTGATGTACATATATTCAACACCAATATGCTGACAGTAAATTGCTTTAAGACGGGTAATGATATCCTGCAAAGAGCAAGGAGGAACTCCGATAACCTGAGCGGCATCAAAAACAGTTGAAAGATCTGCAGCTGTTAATCCGAAATTTTCAATATCCAAAGTTGGAGATGATGTTCTGCGATCACGAACCGGATTTGTTTTAGTGAATAAATGACCACGTGTGCGGTAGCCATCAATTAATTTTAAAACATTAAATTCTTTTTGTAATTTTTCTGAAACCTTACTGTAATCTGTGTTGTCGCTAGTTACATATTCAACGATTTGCTGAACCGGATTTTCGTCATTATAAGTAGTCATTCCAAAATCGAAACCCTGGAAAAAACTTCTCCAGCTTGGCTCAACGCTATCTGGGTTTACTAAATATTGATCATATAATTGTGCGAAAAACTCTGTATGCGCTGCATTTAAAAATGAAAACCTATCCATAATATGTTTGAATATACTTTTTGTTAAATAGAATGGCAAAAGTACAACAATCGATATTATTTAAATCGTTTTTTTACGTACTTTTACGTAAAAATTTGTTAAAAATTGATCTAACTATGAGAAAAATTCATCTTTCAATCGTTTTCAAATCATTTTTTGTGATTTTGACTTGTTTGTTTTCAATTTCCACTATTGCTCAGGATCAAAATAATGTAATCGATAACAATCCTCAATTTTGGGATAAGGTACAATTTGGAGGTGGATTAGGTCTCGGAATTGGTTCGGGTTATACAGATATTTCAGTAATGCCAAGTGCTATTTATAATGTGAACGAAATTGTAGCAGTTGGTGTTGGTTTGCAGTTTGGCTATTTATCTTCTAAAAATTATTATAGTTCTTTTGTTTATGGCGGAAGCCTTATTGGACTTATAAATCCGATTCCGGAAATTCAGCTATCTGCAGAGTTGGAACAAGTTCGCGTAAATACAAAATATGACGAAACAAGTCTATATCCTGATTTTTCAGATAATTACTGGAATACGGCACTATATCTTGGAGCGGGTTACAGAAACGGAAATGTAACGGTTGGTGCACGCTACGATGTTTTGTTTAATGATGACAGAAGTTTATACGGATCTGCATTTATGCCTTTTGTTAGGGTTTATTTTTAAGGCTGCTAAGGTTCTGAGATACTGAGTTTGTAAGTTTTTTTAAAATACGAAAAGTGAAAAAATATATTCTTATAATTATTGCGTTTATAGTTTGGAGTTGTAATAATTCTAAGAAAGCAGAAGTAGAAGTAACAGATAAGAAAGTTTTAAAAAAAGAATTACGGCCTTTTTTTGATTCGGATAAAATAGATCATTATTATTTAGATATTTCTGAAGATGATTTTATGAAACTTATAAGAAAGAAGACCCAGACTAAGAGAGAAGTTGAATTCAGCGAATTATTTACTGGACATTATCCTGATAATATCCAAAAAGAAGATTTTGGGAAGATACTTTTGAAACATAACTATAAAAAATCAATATTAGATATTACACAAGAAAAAAAGATTGAAAATGTATTTAGCGAAAAAGACCGGCCAATACCTGATGCTGCTGCCTGTATTGCAGAATATCGTGATATTTTTATTTTTAAAAAAAGAGGAGAAATAATAGGACTAGCAAAAATTTGTTTCAAATGTAACCGTTTCCAAATTACAGGAAGCAAAATTAATACTGATGTTTTTGGATTTTTTGATGAATTAGATAAATTAAAAAAAATCGTCAGACCAGAAAACTACAGTATTTTAATAACTGAATAATTTATTTAAAATTATTTCGAAACCAAACCTTCTGCCATTCTCTTTTTAGAATTAAAAAAGAAACTTCTTCAGCTAAAATAACCAAATCTGATCCATCCAATTTTTTGATTTCGTTTTCAGATACGTCTATAATATAAAGGAGATTCAGATATTCAGCAAATTTGTACTGAATCATTCGGTAGATTTTTTCGTGCAGCTGGATTTTTAACTCATCAGGATTAATGCTCAGCGGAAAATCAATTCCTTCGTTTGCCAGATTAAAGTCCTTGTTGATTTGTTCGATCAGTTTCAAATATAAAGATTCCTTTTGGGCTTCTTCAAATAACAAATCAGTATTTAAGGGTGTGATATACATATTTTTTAATATTCATGTTCAATGGCAATCTCAAAAATCAATCTCAAAAATCAATTTCAATTTCAAAAAAAACTTCAAAAACTAACTTCAAAAATCAATTTCAATATTCCTCATTTGTTTTTTTGATTTCCAATAATCTACAATTTTAGACAAAAGCACATCTCCTCCTGCGTAGAAAAAAACAGCTCCCATTGGCGGATTAGCAGCCGGAATTAATCCGAACGTTTTGGGAATCCATTTCCAACATTGAAAATAGGTACCCACAAGCTCAATAAATATAACACAAATGGCAATGAAATAATATAAGTTCTGCCATTTTTTTCTCTTCAAAAGCAAAAAGAAAAAGATTCCAAAAATCAGTGAAAAAACATCTCCCAGAAAAATTCCAACAGATAAAAATAATATCAAAAATGCAGCTGCAAAATATTTTTTAAGAAGATGGTCGTTTTTAACTGCCCATTCTGTATGTGCAAAAACATAACCAGAAGCATACACAATCGCATGGCCAAAAGGAACATATAAAGGAATGACTATTGTTCTGTAATTGTACATTCCGAGTAGAGTGCAAAAAATCAATTCCCCAATATAGGACAAAAAGACCATCACAAACATCAGTTTCCTTAAATAAGAACCTGAAGACCAAAAGAAAAAAGAGAAATAAATTATGGCTAAAAGATTTGTAATTTGGCGGCCATCAAAATAATTTTCATTAAATGTGACACTGTCAATTCCTAAAGCGAGAATTGTGAAAAAGGGAAAACAAACAGCAAAAAACAGCTGCTTTTTGGCATTATAATTTTTGTCATTAAAGAAAACCGAATTTATTATGGCATTCATAAGTCTTAGTATTAAACCTTTCTGCCCATTAGATTTTCGCCAAAAGTTTTCAGAATATTTTTCTTTTCAACATTAATATCCATTTTCTCAAGAGTTTCAAAAGCTTTAAAAGTGTATGTTTCTATAGCTTTCTGAGTGGCTTCTGATGCACCGGATTCATTAAAAATTGCCTTCGCAGTTTCTATTTTATTAGTATTATTTTCTAATTGTTCGCTAAACAATTTTTGCAATTCGGAAGCTTTTTCAGGGACAGAAAACTCCATAGCTTTTAAATACAAATAGGTTTTTTTGTTTTCGATGATATCACCGCCAACTTGTTTTCCAAAAGTTTTGGGATCTCCAAAAGCATCTAAATAATCATCTTGCAATTGAAAAGCCAATCCTAAATTAAGTCCGAAATCATAAATTAAGTCAGCCTCCTTTTCAGAAGTTTTTGCTACAATCGCACCCATTTTCATGGCTGCAGCAACTAAAACAGCTGTTTTATATTCAATCATTTTCAGGTATTCCGGAATTGTAACATTTGTACGGGTCTCAAAATCGACATCCCATTGCTGGCCTTCGCAAACTTCGAGTGCTGTTTTACTGAATAATTTTGCTAAATCCCTGAAAACAGTTGGTTCGTATTGTTCAAAATATTGATAGGCCAAAATAAGCATCGCGTCTCCGGAAAGGATTCCGGTATTCAGATTCCATTTTTCATGTACGGTTTCTTTTCCTCTTCTCAAAGGCGCATCGTCCATAATATCATCATGAACCAGCGAGAAATTATGAAAAACTTCTACAGCCATTGCGGCGGGAAGCGCTATTTTATAATGGGCATCAAAAACTTCCGCTGCCATTAAAGTTAGTACCGGACGCATACGTTTTCCACCAAGACTTAAAATATATTCAATAGGCTCATAAAGATTCTTAGGTTCTTTGGTTATGCTTTGATCATTTAAATAACTAATAAAAAAATCCTGATACTGACTAATATGGTGCATAAAATAAAATTCTGATTAACGAGGTCCAAAGATACAATTCAAATGTGAATTAAAGTTTCTAAAATTTAAAAAGGAATTGAGTTCCCACAAAAAATTATTTTAAAGCAACTCATTATTAATCTGTTAAAATATTTTTTGAAAAAACTTGGAAACTTTTTTGGTGTTTAAAGTTTCCTGTCTATATTTGCATCCTCAATGGAAACTTTAAACACTAATAAAGTTTCCGTGAGACTTAAAGAATTGACAATCTCAATAAAACTGAATATTTATGAAAACTACATGGACCATAGATTCTAGCCAATCAGATGTTTTAATAAAAATGAGGCATTCTATAATTGCCTATTTAGGAGGAACAGTAAACAAATTTGACGGTTACGTAAATATTGATGATAATGAAATTGAAGATGCTTCGGTTGAGTTTTCATTAGATATAAATAATAAGGCCGATAGTTTTCAGCAAATTGATACGCACTTACAACTGAATGACTTATTTAATGTAAATGAGCATCCAATTATTAGTTTCAAGTCGACTTCTTTCCAAAAAGTAAATAATAATATTAATTTCTTTAAAGGGGATCTGACTATAAAAGATGTTACCAGAGTGGTTGAACTTGATGCAGAATTTATTGGAATCAACACCTATAACGGGGAGAAAAAAGTAGCTTTTGAGATTAAAGGGGATATTAAGCGTCAGGATTTCGGTTTAGATTATAACTCATACAATCACAATGGAGGACTGGCATTGGGAAAAGATATTAAACTTATAGCCAATGTTGAATTTAGTATATGAGTTTGGAGTGATAAATTAATGTAAAATTATTACAAAAATATAGGAAACTATTTTTTCAATAAAAGTTTCCGACTTATATTTGTAATCCAATTTGAAATTTAAAATGAAAGAAAAAATAATAGCCAAAGCAAGTGATCTGTTTTTAAAACTTGGTTTTAAAAGTGTAACTATGGATGACATTGCCGGCGAAATGTGTATTTCTAAAAAAACTATTTACAAATATTTTTGCAACAAGGAGGTTCTGGTCGAAGAAAGCACATCGATGGTTCATAGACAGGTACATGAAATTATTGATACCATTGTAGCCAAAAATTACAATGCAATTCATGAAAATTTTGAAATCAGGGAAATGTTCAGGGACATGTTTAAAAACAATGCAGACACCTCTCCTATTTACCAGCTTAAAAAACATTATCCTGAAATATATCAAAACGTATTATCTAAAGAAATTGATCAGTGTACAGAATATTTTAGAGTCAATATATTAAAAGGTATAGAGGAAAATTTATATCGTGCTGATTTGAATATTGATATCTATGTAAAATTTTATTACACGCTGATTTTTCATATCAATGAAACAACCGTTTCGGAAAGAGAAGCACAAGAAATTGAACTGGAAGCTTTAGAATACCACACCAGAGCAATGGCAACAGAAAAAGGAATAATTGAATTAGAAAAACAACTTAAAAGATTTACTGTATAATATAATCATCAATCTATAATTTATGAAAAGAATAATTCTTATATTTTTGTGTTCAATTGGCCTGTCAGCCAACGCACAAGTAACAACCTTAACCTTAAAAGACGCCCTTACGTATGCGCTTCAAAATAAAGCTGATGCCAAAAAAGCAAAGTTACAGGTTGAGAACAGTGAGTACCAGATTCAGGAAGTGCGATCAAGAGCACTGCCTCAAATTTCGGCAAACGGAAATTTGACTTACAATCCCATTTTGCAATTAAATGCTTTACCCGGAGATTTTTTTGGTGCTCCCGGAACCACACTTTTAGCGCCATTAGGCCAAAAATGGACATCAACTGCAGGTCTTAATTTAACACAGACCATTTTTGATCAGTCTGTTTTTACAGGATTAAAAGCAGCCAGATCTACTCGTGAATTTTATCAAATTAACGAACAATTGACAGAAGAACAAGTAATTGAAAGAGTTGCAAATAATTACTACGCTGTTTATGTACAGCGCGAAAGATTAATTTTATTAGACAGCAATTATGTAAATACAACTAAAGTACGTGATATCGTACAAGGGCAATTTGACAATGGCCTGGCAAAGAAAATTGATTTAGACCGTATTATTGTAAAAATGTCAAACATTGACACAGAGCGTCAACAAATTAAAAATCAGATTACACTACAGGAAAATGCGTTGAAGTTTTATATGGGAATGCCTATTGAAGCTCAAATCGAAATTCCAAAAGAAGAATTTGAAGTGGTTCCTGCAGCATTAACAGAACAGCCAAATATTGAAAACAGAACAGAATATCTGCTTTTGAAAAAACAAGAAGAACTTTTGGTCTATAATAAAAAAGCAACCGAAGCAGGATATTACCCTACACTTTCATTATCTGCAGGCTACAATTATATTGGTCAGGGACCTGAAATGCCTTGGTTTGCAAAACCAAAGGATGGGGTTTATTGGTCTGATTTCTCTTCAATTGCATTGAATTTAAGAGTGCCGATCTTTACAGGTTTTGGAACACGTGCCAAAGTGAGACAGGCAGATATTGAAATCAGAACACTTCAGGAAGACATTAAAGACACCAAACTTTCACTAGATCTGGATTACAGAAACGCAATGGCGGAGATGGAGAATAATCTTATCACGATTCAGAATCAAAAAGAAAATATGCGTTTAGCAAGAGAAATCTTAAGCGATACAAAAAACAATTACTTACAGGGACTGGCATCATTAACAGATTTACTGGATGCGGAGAATGAATCCCTTGCAGCTCAAAATAATTTTACCCGAGCAGTCTTAAATTACAAAATTGCTGAGGTAGCACTAATCAAATCAAAAGGCGAACTAAAAACTCTTATTAAATAACTAAACAAAATGAAAAAAATTATTATAACCATTGTAGTCATAGTTGGAGCATTAGCACTAATTGGATACGTATTAACTAAAAATAAGGAAGAGAACAAAGCTAAAACAGATATCGTTGCAGAGAAAAATGCTGCAGTTTCAGTAAAAGTAACTCCGGTAAAAACAGAACAGGTTTCATTGGATTTTGTTGCAAACGGAAACTTCCAGCCTATTCAGGAATTGACTTTCTCTGCTGAAAAATCAGGCAAAGTAATCAGTGTTCTGGTTAAGGAAGGGGATTATGTAAAAGTTGGACAAACCTTGTTGACCATGAGAGGTGACGTTATTAATGTAAACGCACAGACAGCTCAGGCTGCTTACCAAAATGCAAAATCAGATTACAGCAGATACGAAAATGCATTTAAATCCGGCGGAGTTACAAAACAACAACTGGATCAGGCAAAATTAGCCTTAACAAATGCTGAAGCGAACCTTAAACAAGCTAATATCAATGTTGGTGATACAAGGGTAAAAGCGCCAATAAGCGGATTTATCAATAAAAAACATATTGAACCGGGTTCTATCTTAACAGGAATGCCTGCAACACCATTGTTTGATATTGTAAATGTTTCTAAGCTAAAATTAGTTGTAACGGTAAACGAGAATCAGGTTGCCAGTTTAAAGAGAGGAAACTCTGTAAACATTACAGCAAGTGTTTATCCTGATAAAACTTTTTCAGGAAAAATTACTTTTATCGCTTCAAAAGCTGATGAATCATTGAACTTTCCTGTTGAAATTGAAATCACAAACAATTCAAATAACGACTTAAAAGCAGGTATGTACGGAACTGCCAATTTTGCTTCAAAACAACAAAAGCAAAATCTGATGGTTGTACCAAGAAATGCATTCGTTGGTAGTGTAAGCAGCAACGAAATTTTTGTAGCTGAAAACGGTGTTGCAAAATTGAAAAAAGTAACTGCCGGAAGAATTTTAGGAGATAAAGTAGAAATTATCAATGGATTAAATGACGGTGAAAATGTAATTACTACGGGTCAGATTAACTTACAGGACGGTAACAAAGTAGAAATTATTAAATAAAAGTGATTAGTACTTAGTAGTCCTTAGTCCCTAGAATTGAATAATATTAAAACTAGGGACTAGGAACTAAAAATCTAAGGACTTAAAAAAGAAATATATGAAATTAGCCGAAATATCCATAAAACGTCCGTCGTTAGTAATTGTATTGTTTACAATTCTGACACTTGGTGGATTATTCAGTTACAGCCAGTTAGGCTATGAGCTGATCCCTAAATTTGAGCAAAACGTTATTACAATTTCTACCATTTATCCCGGAGCTTCTCCAAGTGAGGTTGAAAACACAGTAACCAAAAAAATTGAAGATGCGATTGCATCCTTAGAAAATGTAAAGAAAATTGACTCGAAATCATACGAAAGTTTGTCTATTGTTTCTATTACGCTGACATCAAATGCAAAAGTCGATTTTTCCCTAAACGATGCGCAGAGAAAAATCAATGCGATCATAAGTGACTTGCCAGATGATGCCGAGACACCTTCGTTAACTAAATTTTCGTTGAGTGATTTACCTATCATGACATTGGGTGCCAACGGAAAAATGGATGAAGCTGCTTTTTATGACTTAATTGATAAAAAAATCGCTCCTATCCTTTCTCGTGTACAAGGTGTGGCACAGGTAAATATCATTGGTGGATCTGAGCGTGAGATTCAGGTAAACCTAGATGCATTAAAAATGCAGGGCTACGGACTATCTATCCCTCAGGTACAACAAAACATTCTTACTTCGAACCTGGATTTCCCAACGGGAAATATCCAGACCCGTGACCAAAAAATATTAATTCGTTTAGCAGGTAAATATAAAAATGTTGAAGAGTTAAGAAATCTGGTGGTATCATCTCAAAACGGAATTCAGATTCGTTTAAAAGAAATTGCGGATGTTCAGGATACGCAAAAAGTAGCTGAAAAAATCTCCCGTGTAGATCAAAAAAGCGCAATTGTTTTGCAAATCGTAAAACAATCTGATGCAAATGCGGTGGCAGTAAGTGAGCAATTATTGAAAACTATTGCTGTTCTTGAAAAGGATTATGCAAAAAATGAATTGAAATTAGAAGTTGCAAAAGATAGTACCATTTTTACTCTTGAAGCTGCAGATTCTGTTGTTCACGATTTATTGATAGCAGTTATCCTGGTAGCATTTGTAATGTTGTTCTTCCTGCACAGTATTAGAAACTCGTTGATTGTAATGGTGTCTATTCCGGCCTCTTTGATTGCGACTTTTATTGGTATTTATTTAATGGGATATACTTTAAACTTAATGAGTTTATTAGGACTATCTCTGGTGGTAGGTATTCTGGTCGATGATGCGATTGTGGTTTTAGAAAATATCTACAGGCACATGGAAATGGGGAAAAGCAGAATCCGTGCGTCCTACGATGGAACTGCCGAAATTGGCGGAACAGTAACTTCGATTACTTTGGTAATTGTGGTGGTATTCCTGCCTATTGCGATGAGTTCTGGTTTGGTTTCTAATATCATTACACAATTCTGTGTTACGGTAATTATATCCACTTTATTGTCACTTTTGGCTTCCTTTACTATTATTCCATGGTTATCATCACGTTTTGGTAAATTAGAGCATATTGAAGGAAAGAATTTATTTGGAAGAATTATTCTTGGTTTCGAAAGCTATTTAACACGTTTTACAAACTGGGTTTCTGACCTTTTAACCTGGTGTCTGGATCATTATATTAAAACATTTGTTGTTGTTCTTGTATTGTTCTTTGCTTCGACAATTGGATTAATGGGTGGAGGTTTCATTGGAGGAGAGTTTTTCGCCTCTTCTGATAGTGGAGAGTTCTTAGTTCAGATCGAAATGCCGAAAGATGCTTCGTTAGAGCAAACCAATTTCATGACCCAAAAAGCAGAAGCTTATTTGAGAGGTGAGGAATATGTTCAGAGCCAGATTACAACAGTAGGACAAACTTCTGAAGGTTTTGGTGCATCTCAGGCTACAGCTTACAAGGCAGAGATCGACGTAAAAATGATTGAGCAAAAAGACCGTACAGATGATGCATCAGTTTATGCTGCAAAAATTAAACGTAAGCTGGAGAAAGTATTGGTTGGGGCAAAAGTAAAAACGGTTCCGGTTGGTATTTTAGGAACTGCAGAAGATGCTACTTTAGGATTGATTGTAACCGGTCCCTCGACAGAAGCAGCAATGAAATTTGCAAAATTAGCAGAAGCTGAATTACGTACTATTCCCGGAACTACAGAGATTAAATTAACGGTTGAAGAAGGAAATCCCGAAATTAACGTAAAAGTTGACCGTGATAAAATGGCGGCTTTAGGTTTGACACTACAAACAGTTGGTCTAACTATGCAAACTGCCTTTAGCGGAAATACCGATGGAAAATACAGAGCTGGTGAATACGAATATGATATTAATATCAGATACAATGCATTTGACAGAAAAAGTATTACTGATGTTAGTAATTTAATTTTCATTAACGCAGCTGGTCAGCAAATCAAACTATCTCAATTTGCTGATATAACAGAAGGCTCAGGACCAAGCCAGTTAGAGCGTAGAGACAAATCGGCTTCTGTAACAGTAAAAGGACAGAACGTTGGGGTTCCTTCCGGAACAATTGTGGCGCAATGGCAGGAGAAATTAGATAAACTTGAAAAACCGGCCGGTGTAAACTACATTTGGGGTGGTGACCAGGAAAACCAAAGTGAAGGTTTTGGTACATTAGGAATTGCTTTATTAGCCGCTATTATTTTGGTTTATCTGGTAATGGTGAGTTTATATGACAGTTTCGTTCACCCGTTTGTGGTATTGTTTGCGATCCCGCTTTCGTTTATTGGTGCGATGTTGGCTTTGGCTTTAACAAATAACTCATTGAATATCTTTACCATTTTAGGTATTATCATGTTGATTGGTCTGGTGTGTAAAAATGCAATCATGCTTGTCGATTATACCAACCAAAGAAGAGCAGCAGGAGAATCAATCAGAACGGCATTAATTCAGGCTAATCACGCTCGTTTACGTCCGATTTTGATGACGACAATTGCGATGGTATTTGGTATGTTCCCAATTGCATTGGCATCAGGAGCTGGAGCTGAGTGGAAAAACGGTTTGGCATGGGTAATTATCGGAGGATTAATTTCTTCCTTATTCCTAACCTTAATTGTGGTTCCTGTTATTTATAACATCATGGAAAAAATAATTGCTAAAGTTAGCAAAGGAGACAAAATCGATTACGAAGCTGAAATGGTTGCCGATTATACGCCAACAGAAGTAAGTGAAGATGGTTTTAATCCGAAACACACCCATTAATACATAATTTAATTTTAGATTTTAAAGCCTGTTCATCAATTTGAACAGGCTTTTTTACTTAAGTTTTAATTGAAACCTACTTAAGATGTTAATTTTTTAAACAAATATAAATTCTACTCTTTGATAAGTGTTTTATTTAGAATAAATAAGAATAGCTTGCATAGTTGATATTCAAAACTTAAATTTGCTCTATCAAAAACAATTCTAAATAAGATGAAAATAAAATTTGCAATACCACTATTAAGTTTATTATTTATTTTGCTAACAAGTACAAACGTCTGGGCTCAGGAAAAAGCCACCATTAAAGGACAGGTTAGTCTAACAAACAATGTCTATGCTGATAATGTTTCTATAATATTAAAAGGAACTAAAATTGGAACCACTACAGATAGTCAGGGAAACTACGAAATTAAAAATATTAAACCAGGGAATTACGTTATTCGTGTTTCTTCTATTGGTTATTCTTCGAAAGAAAAAAGTATTTCATTAAACACAGGAGATGAAATAATCGAAAATTTTACAATTAGTCCAAATTCTGAAGAATTAGATGAAATCGTTGTAAACGGTAACAAGAAAAACACATTTGCCCGTAAAGAAACCCAGCAAGTATCAAGATTACCTCTTAAAAATCTTGAAAACCCACAAGTTTATACTACCATTACAAGTGAACTTTTAAAAGATCAGGTCGTGACAAACATAGACGATGCTTTAAAAAATGCTCCTGGTATACAACCTCTATGGACGTCAACCGGACGTGGTTCTGACGGTGCAGGTTACTTTTCATTACGTGGTTTTGCCGTTCAGCCAAAAGCTCTTAACGGACTTCCTGGTTTATCTAATGGAAGTTTAGATCCGGCAAACATTGATAAAATTGAAGTAATCAAAGGGCCTTCAGGAACCTTATTTGGAAGTACCATCGTTTCTTATGGAGGCTTAATCAACATTACTACTAAAACTCCTTACGATCATTTTGGCGGAGAAGTTAATTATACAACTGGCTCTTATGGTTTGAATAGGGTAACAGCAGATATCAATACACCTTTAAACGAAGAGAAAACGGTTAATCTTAGAGTGAATACTGCTTATCATAACGAAAACAGCTTTCAGGATGCCGGATTCAGAAAGGCCTTTTTTGTAGCTCCATCATTGTCCTATAAAGCTTCAGAAAGACTTTCGTTTTTAATAAATACCGAATTTTTAAGCAATGAAGCAACCAATGCAACCATGTTATTTTTAACCCGCTCGACTCCACTAAGAGTTAAAAATATGGATGAGTTAGGATACGACAATAAACGTTCTTACACCAACAATCAATTATCGATAAAAACACCTTCATTCAACTTGCAAGGACAAATGTTTTACAAAATTAATGATTCCTGGACTTCTCAGACAGCAGTTTCCAGAACATCTGCTAAATCCGAAGGATATTACAGCTATTTATTTGATAATACCGACATATTATTGCCTAATTCTACAGTACGAAAATATGATGGAATTGACAACGGTCTTGTATTCGAAAGGTTTATAAATTATCAAAACTCAACTACATTAGCTACTGATATTCAGCAAAACTTTATTGGTGATTTCAAAATTCGAAACATGAGAAACCGTGTTGTTGCCGGATTGGATTACTTTAATCGTCAAATTATTGATAATGGCACGGGTTACATACAAAATGGCGCTGTTTATATTGGAAGTGATGACTTACAAACTGTAAACGAAGCAGTGTTTAAAATCACAACTCCATCACAATACATAAGGACTGGCGACAATGGAAAACTTAGCCAGAATGCTACCGATGCCTTATTAGCCGGTGCAACAGTTAATAATTCCAAACAAAAACAAGAAGTATATAGTGCCTATGTATCAAATGTAATCAACTTTTTACCTAATTTATCTGCCATGGCAAGTTTGCGTGTAGATCGTTTTATGAATGCTCAGAATGGAGGTTACAACCAGACTACGCTTTCACCTAAATTTGGTGTCGTTTATCAACCTGTTCTGGACAAAGTATCTCTTTTTGCTAACTACATGAACGGATTTACAAATGTAGCTCCTGTGGAAGACATCAATGGTACAACCAGAACTCCTCGTGTGCTTGATCCGGAACATGCTGATCAATTGGAATTTGGAACTAAATTAAATTTATTCGAAGAAAAACTATATGCTACTTTTAGCTACTACAAAATTAAGGTAACTGACCGCGTTTATAACATTCGTAACTCTGCTACAGACGTAACTTACTACCAGGATGGCGCTCAGGAAAACGAAGGCTTTGAAGCAGAGATTATTGCTAACCCAGTACAGGGATTGAACATTGTAGCTGGTTACAGTTATGTAGATGCGGGTGTAACGAAAGGGGATATCAATACAGTAGGTTACAGACCAACAAGTGCAGGTGCTTATAATAGTGCTAATTTATGGGCAAGCTACCGTTTCCAAAACAATGCATTAAAAGGGTTTGGTTTAGGATTTGGAGGTAACTTTTCCGGTGAAAATAAAATTACTCACGGTCTTGTAACAGGAACTTTCACTATTCCACAATACACTGTTTTAAATTCATCCATTTTTTACGGAACAGAAAAATACACATTGACATTAAAATTAGACAATATTGCTAATGTGGATACTTATGATGGCTGGTCAACAATTCATCCAAGAAACATGAGAGCTGTTGCTGCCAATTTCTCTTATAGATTCTAAATAAATAACACTAAAGCACCTTCCGGTAATCTGGAAAGGTGCTTTTCAAATTTTGAAAATTATGATAACAATCGCTAGTCTTATCGTTTTTTTAGCTTTTTACACACTTTATTACACTTCAAAAAGAGCTGTTTTATCGTATGATTTAGGTTTTGAAAAATGGATGCAGAAAAATCCGAAACAAACCAAAATTACAGGATTAGTTTTGCTTTTATTGGCCTATGGCTTTTGGCTTTTTTCACAATCTTTGTGCTGTGGAACTTTGATGTTTTTTATTCAGCTGATGACTATCGGGAGCTTAATTGTGCTTTTGACTCCACTGAAAAAAATAAGCCGGTCAACGCTATTGATTCTTTTTATAATAATCACTTTATTAGAATTTTATTACTCATAAAAAATGCCAGCAAATCCTAAATATCTAACAAAATCTAAATGGCAACGGTTTGCCAAAATTACAGCTGCCATTCTGGGTGGCTATTTTGTTTCTGTCACATTTCATTTGGCTTTAGCTTCCTGGTTCAACCGTGCAAATATTCTTATAACAATGGCTTTTAGCGGTTTTATCCTTTGGGTAGCGTTAATGGTTGTTGCTTTTTTAGCAAAAAATGGATGGAAAATCTGGATGATTTATATACTCCTGTCGCTAATTTTCTCCCTTTTAATTTATTTAGGGCAAACGTATAACCCAATGGAACAATAACTAATGAGTAATCGTAATTATAATATTTATTTTCATACACATACTGTTAGCGGAATTGTTATCAGTGTCGTTCTTTTCGTGATTTTCTTCGCAGGGTCGTTCTCTTTTTTCAGGGATGAAATTATCAATTGGGAAAGAAATGAGTCAACTTCTATTACTAAAGAAATTGATTTAAACTATGATGATGCCTTAAAAAAAATAGACACTGAATATGTTTTACACGGAAGAGACATAACCATTTCTAAGCACAGTAATGAAAGAAGGGTCAGTATTTATTTGAAGGGCACTAAAGATACATTAGCACCTGCAAAACAAAAAGACGGAGCATACTTTACCCTGGACACAAAAACTTACAAAACAGCAACTTACGAAGAGTCCTACTCTCTTGGAGAATTTTTATACCGCCTGCATTTTCTTGCTCAGGTTCCTTATCCTGTTGGATATTACCTTTCAGGTTTTATTGCTTTGTTTTTCTTATTTGCAATAGTAACAGGAGTTTTATTACACTGGAAAAAAATTGTGTCTAACTTTTATGTTTTTCGTCCAAAAGAAAAACTAAAGACATTATGGACAGATGCACATACTGCATTAGGAATGATCGGTTTGCCTTTTCAGTTTGTATATGCGGTGACTGGCGCTTTTTTTATGATCAAGCTTTTAATTGTTGCGCCCGCCGTAATGACACTCTACAATGGTGATCAGGATAAATTATACAAGGAACTTGAATATACTGATCCCGAATATAAATTTGAAAATAAAAAGTTAGCAACAGCTTATAGCATAAATCAATTAGTTTCAAAAGCAAAAAGCAACTGGGCGGATTTTGAAATTAACCGCGTTTATATTCAAAATTACGGAGATACCAATATGCATGTTTTGGTCGAAGGAGAATTACTAAGCAGTAAAAAATTTACCGGAATTGGAAAAGTAGTGTATCGCATTTCTGATGGAAAAGAGATTGCCAAAAAGAATCCAGTTACAGAAAACAATTATTTAGATGTTGTAAAAAATGTTTTATACCGAATCCATTTTGGTGATTATGGAGGATATGCCTTAAAAATAGTAAGCTTTGTTTTAGGAATTATAACCTGCTTCGTAATCATTTCAGGAGTTATGATTTGGTTAATCGCAAGAGATAAGAAAAACATCCCTGAAAAAAAACGCCGTTTTAACGAAGGCGTTGTCCGTATTTATCTGGCTATTTGTTTAAGCATGTATCCTATTACAGCTTTAGCTTTTATTGCAGCTAAACTGTTTCATCCATTAAGCCAGTCTAATTTGTACAGTATTTATTTTATTGGATGGTTATTACTTACGATCCTTTTTATTCTTAAAAGAAACAATGCTTTTACAAACAAATGGTGTTTAATTTCAGGAAGTATTTTAGGATTTTTAATTCCGATTACAAATGGAGTTGTCAGCGGAAATTGGTTTTGGAATTCTTTCATACAAAACAAAATCCAGATTTTCTTTATTGATGTTTTTTGGATTGTTCTGGCATCAATTACACTGTATGTTGCTTTTTCACTCAAACAAAAAAAGCACAAAATACAAGATATATAAAAGAAAAAAGGAGAAAATTTCAATGAAATTTTCTCCTTTTTATAAAAACACTTAAATAATATTAATTATTTGCAACAATCTTTTCTTCTAAATTCTTAACTGAGCTAATTTTACTGTTTGAATAATCAACCTGGCAAATATTTTTTTCGTTAAAGAAAATCCATTTCCCGGTTTTCAATCCGTCTGTATATTCTGCGATAGCTTTCTTATTTCCATTTTCATCATAAGATACCCATACTCCATCTAATTTACCTTCTTTAAAAAAACCTTCTTGCTGTACTTTTCCATTTTCATAATAGTAAGTTGCTCTTACTTTGTTTCCAACAGCTTCTAATTCAGGTTTTGTTTCTTGTGCAACTAAAATTCCAGAGAACAATATTGCAACTAAAATTACACACTTTTTCATATCTTTTAAGTATTAATGTTATCAAATCTTTATCAAATATAATTAAATGTTTACATTAAAAAAACTTTCACTTAACAATTTGGTAACATTGAGTAAAAGCTTAACATTGGAAATTTAAAAAAAACAAAAAAACCAACGCTGAAGCATTGGTTTTACTGGTGTTTACAAAAATTATTATAAATTACGATAACGTTGTAATTTTGAAGAATTATTTCAATAAAGCATCTAATTGTGTCTGTAATTCTGCCGAAGATGGTCTATCGGCATCCGGATTTAAAATATTTCCGTTTGGATCAATTAATATAAATCTCGGAATTCCGGTTACACCATAACTCATTACAAATTCAGATTCCCAATCCTTATCTGCAAATAACTGGACTCCTCCCAAATTTTTATCAGCAACAAATTTCTTCCATTTATCTATGTCTTTTGCCTTATCAATTGAAATGCTTACAAACTCTATGTTTTTTCCATGATATTTCTCTTCAATTTTCTGCAGAAAAGGAATTTCTGCCCTGCAAGGTCCACACCATGTTGCCCAAAGATCTATATAAACATATTTTCCTTTTAAATCAGAAAGTTTTGTTTTTCCGCCTTTATAATTTTCATAATCAAAATTCGGCGAAGGTTTTCCTTTAAGTTTATTAGTTTTTGAAGCACTTTCGTAGTTCTGAGCCGCATATTGATTGAATTGTTCAAATGCATTTTTTAAAGCGGTCTGAAATTCAGGATCCAATTTTCCTTTTGCAAGACTTTCTATATCCGATTTTTTCTTTGCTTCTAATAATGCTGAAAATTCGGCTTCCTCTTTAGAAAAAGCTTCATTCTGAAATTTTTCATTGCTTAAAGAATATTGAGCAAGAAAGTTACTTTCATCTACTCCTTTTCCTTTGTAAACAATTGTTTCATCAAATTCTTTTGCATTCATCGTAAGATTAACTTCAGAATCAGGTTTTAAATATAAACTGGAAACTTCTCTCCCGTCTGAAAATTGATAAAATCCTTTTGGAGCTTCAAAAGTAGCAGCAAAAACTTCATTCTTATTAATGGGAATGACTTGTATAAAATTATTTGCTCCGCGGATAACTAATGTATCGCTGTTTCTATTCGCAATTTTAGCAGTAAATTTAACTTGATTCTTAATTTGGGCATTCATACTGAAAGTACCAAATACCATCAAAGCTAGGAGAAAAACTTTTTTCATAATCAACATTATTTATTTTGAGTAGACCAAATCTAAAGAAATTCTATGTGAGAAATTTACCTCTTAACAAAATATTTCAATTTTATAAGCAGCAAGTTATCACTTTACTGTATTAATTTGAATTTTGTGTTTACTTTTGCAGTCTAAAATTTTGATCAATGTATAGAAGTCATAATTGTGGCGAATTAAATGCCTCAAATATTAATACCGAAGTTACACTTGCTGGTTGGGTTCAAAAATCACGCGATAAAGGATTTATGAATTGGGTTGATTTACGTGACCGTTACGGAATTACGCAGCTTATATTTGACGAAAGCCGTACCGATAAAGCAGTTTTTGAATTGGCAAAAACGCTTGGAAGAGAATTTGTAATTCAGGTAAAAGGAACTGTGATTGAACGTGAAGCCAAAAATAAAAATATTCCGACTGGTGAAATCGAAATTTTAGTTTCAGAAATGACTGTTTTAAACGCAGCATTGACTCCTCCTTTTACAATTGAAGATGAAACAGATGGCGGAGAGGATATAAGAATGAAATATCGTTATTTAGATATCAGAAGAAATCCTGTAAAAAACAGTTTATTATTCCGTCATAAAGTAGCGATGGAAGTTCGTAAATATTTATCTGATTTGGATTTCTGCGAAGTTGAAACACCTTACTTAATCAAGTCAACTCCGGAAGGAGCGAGAGATTTCGTTGTACCAAGCCGAATGAATGAAGGACAATTTTATGCTTTGCCACAATCTCCACAAACTTTCAAACAATTGTTGATGGTGGGAGGAATGGATAAATACTTCCAAATTGTAAAATGTTTCCGCGATGAAGATTTGCGTGCAGACCGTCAGCCAGAATTTACACAAATTGACTGCGAAATGGCATTTGTGGAGCAAGAAGACATTCTGAATGTTTTTGAAGGATTGACAAGACATTTATTAAAAGAAATAAAAGGTATTGAAGTAGACAAATTCCCAAGAATTACCTACGATTATGCCATGAAAACATATGGAAACGACAAACCGGACATTCGTTTCGGAATGGAATTTGGTGAGTTAAACGAATTTGCACAACACAAAGATTTCCCAGTATTCAATGCTGCAGAATTGGTAGTGGGAATTGCAGTTCCGGGAGCAGGAAATTATACCCGTAAAGAAATCGACGGATTAATTGACTGGGTAAAACGCCCACAGGTTGGAGCGTCAGGAATGGTGTATGCAAAATGCAATGATGACGGAACTTTCAAATCATCTGTAGATAAATTTTACGATCAGGATGATTTAGGGCAATGGGCAAAAATTACAGGTGCAAAACCTGGCGATATGATTTTTGTACTTTCAGGTCCTGCTAATAAAACACGTGCACAGCTTTCAGCACTTCGTATGGAATTAGCAACTCGTTTAGGATTGCGTAAGCCTGAAGAATTTGCTCCTTTATGGGTTGTAGATTTCCCATTATTAGAGTTAGACGAAGAAAGCGGCCGTTACCACGCCATGCACCACCCATTTACATCTCCAAAACCGGAAGATATGGCTTTATTAGAAACTGAACCTGGAAAAGTTCGTGCAAACGCTTATGATATGGTTTTAAACGGAAACGAAATTGGCGGAGGTTCTATTCGTATTCACGATAAAGCGACTCAGCAGTTAATGTTTAAATATTTAGGCTTTACAGAAGAAGAAGCAAAAGCACAATTTGGCTTTTTAATGGATGCATTCCTGTTTGGAGCGCCGCCTCACGGAGGTTTAGCATTTGGTTTGGACAGATTGGTAGCCATTTTAGGAGGTCAGGAAACCATCAGAGACTTCATTGCATTCCCTAAAAACAATTCAGGTCGCGATGTCATGATTGATGCCCCTTCAGCCATAGATGAATCACAGTTAAAAGAATTGCATATACAAATTAAATAAAATGACTACCAAACTAACCAAACCAAACCAAAATTATGAAACTGGTAAAAATTTTAAGTTTGCTGGCGATATTACATTTCGCCAGCTGTTCTACAGAGGAGAACGAATCTGAAAATAACATTCAAAGCTATGACCTAAGCTATATGGATTATTTAAACCGATATGATGGATCATCAGGTTCCGTTAAGTTACAATACGATTCCCAAAATAGAATAATAAAAAGAATCGGAGGTTTAACCCCTCTTCCAGCAAGTATAGGATTCGAAGCTTACATTTTTTCAGATGAAGTAACAGAAGATATCGTTTACACCAACAATGAAATTAAACTTACTAGAAATATTCCAAATGTAAATTTGTTTTTTGAGAGAAAAATGATAGTAGATAATAAAAACAGAATAATAAAAAAAATTATTTACAAGAAGGCTCCAGAAGTTAATGATAGTATATTTTATACATATAATAATTTAAACCAAATTGAGGAAACTTTAAGATTAAGTGGGAGACCTGAAAATTCCGAAACTAAAATATATCAAAAAGCAAAATATTATTATAATCAGCAGCAAAATCTGGACAGTATTGTCACTGTTAATTTTGAAGAACAACAAGTTACAGGCATTACAACTGTTGAGAAATTTAGTGACTATGACAATGCTGCCAACCCGCTCAAAAAATTAATAATTTTTGACGAAACATATTACAGGGCAATATCAAAAAACAACTATGCAAAATACGAATACGTTTTATATTCAGAAAACGTAGCGATTCAGAAAAAAACTTTGAGCTATCAATATAAATATGATAAATCTGGGAACATAATGTATGATTTTGAATGAGTTTAATAAAATGCAAAAAATAAACTTGAATCATAGTTAACCTATTGATTTTAATGAGAACAAAAAAGAGCATCAATTAACTTTTGATGCTCTTTTTTATTTTATAAAAATTTAAAGACCTTATTTTTAATAAGTAGTCCGTTTATTACAATAAAACCACTAGGGAAATTGCTTTATCTCTAATAAAATAATCTTAATTTAAAGATATTCATATGAAATCTGATATATTATAAACACAGAAAACACTGTAAATCAATAATTTTTACAAAAAATTAACAGCTTAGTGTCTTTTGTATGAATTTAAATATTACATTTGCTTTATTATAAATTATTATTAGAATTACAATGCGTACAGGTACAGTAAAATTTTTCAATGAGTCTAAAGGTTATGG
>CBFGNY010000036.1:0-29799 GCA_965650235.1 uncultured Flavobacterium sp.
TTTTAAATACCTTAGCAAATTATAATTCCCGTTAAAAAAATCAACAAAAATGGCTGAGCAATCATCAATTCAATGCCCAAACTGCGGAACACCAATCGATGTAAACGATGTTTTGAAACATCAGTTAGAAGATAGCATCCGTAAAGAATTCCAACAAAAAGCTAATGCTCAAACCAGGGAATTAGAACTTAAAAATGAGCAATTTGAAAAAGCCAAATCCGAATTTGAAGCCAAAAAGAAACAGGAAAACGAGCTTTTTGCTGAACGTTTAGAACGTGAAAAAAAGATAGCTGAAAAAGATATCACAGAAAAACTAAAAACAAAACTCGACGAAGAAAACAAAGATCGTTTACTTTTGATGGAAAAAGAACTTTCAGAGAAATCAGAGAAACTTCGCGAGCTGAATAAAATGGCAGGCGAAATCGCCAAACTCCAACGTGAAAAACTGGAGATGAAGGAAGCCATCGAAGCCGAAGCACAAAAGCAACTAAATGCAACTTTAGTCTTAGAACGCGATAAAATCCGTAAACAGGAAGAAGAAAAAAACGAGCTTAAAATAAAGGAATACCAAAAACAATCTGACGATCAAAAAAAGCTCATCGAAGAGATGAAACGCAAGCAGGAACAAGGTTCTATGCAATTGCAGGGTGAAGTTATGGAGCTGGCAATCGAGGAATGGCTTGCCAATAATTTCCCTTTGGACAGTATTGGAGAAATTAAAAAAGGTGCAAATGGAGCCGATTGTCTTCAGGTTGTAAACACACGTGAACATCAAAACTGTGGATGCATTTATTACGAAAGCAAGCGCACCAAATCATTTCAGCCCGCGTGGATTGAGAAATTCAAAAACGATATTCGAACCAAAAGAGCCAATATAGGTGTTTTAGTAACTGAAGTGATGCCTGCCGGAATGGACAGAATGGGAATGCGCGACGGAATCTGGATTTGTACTTATGAAGAATTTAAAGGTTTGAGTGCTGTTTTGCGTCAGTCTTTGATTCAGGTAAGCCAGGCAGTTCAGGCTCAGGAAAACAAAGGTGATAAAATGTCGATGCTATATGATTTTTTAACCAGCAATGAATTCCGTTTGCAGATTGAAGGAATTGTAGAAGGTTTTACGCAAATGCAGGGTGATCTGGACGCCGAAAAAAGAGCCATGCAGAGAATATGGAAACAACGCGAAAAACAAATCGAAAAAGTGGTTCATAATACATTGGGAATGTACGGCTCGATTCGTGGTATTGCAGGAAACGCTGTTCAGACTGTCAGAGCTTTGGAGCTGGATTTTATTGATGAAGACAAAGAAGATCCAAAAGAATTAGAATAGTTTTTACAAGAAAAACTTAACATATACGTACCTTTTTATTGATTATATTTACTAAACACAGCCATTTTACCTATAAGGCTAATTTGTGCATTAGTAATTATTAATTTAATAGCATGTCACATGGAAAGTAAAAACGACGAAAATATCCAGCCAAATACTGATTCAACGAAAGAGAACGTTAAACCAAAAGAAGAAACTAACAAAACTACTCCTGCAACAAAAACTCCAAAAGCTTCAAAAGCAACTACCGCTAGAAAAAACACAGCAGCAAAGCCAATCGAAAAAACAGAAGTTGCCGCTACAGTTATTAAACCCGAGATTGTAAAACCAGTTACCGCATCTCAGGCAAAAGCAACCGTAAAAAAACCTGTGGAAGACACTATTTCTGATGAAAAAGAAAAACAAACGCCTCCTCCTGATTTAATAGTCTCTGTACCTAAAGAAGAAAAAATTGTTGATATAAATCCAGAAGAATCGACTGAAGTTATTTCTAACACAAAAGATAAAGACAAAACTAAAAGCAAACTTAAGGAGAAAAAACAAAAGGCAAAAAAAAGAGAAAAAGCTATAAAAGCAGTCATCAAAAAACTGGAAAAAGCCAAAAAAGCCAAACTAAAAGAAAAAGCAAAGAAAAAAGAAAAAGCTGAAAAACAAAAAGCTAAAGCCAAAGCTAAAAAAGCAGAAAAAAAGAAGTCTAAGAAATCAAAAAAGAAAAAATAAGATTAGAAAACTTCGATAAAGTTGAACACTTTTCACTCCTAAAAGTCATTGCGAGGAACGAAGCAAACACATTCAGTACATCTACAACAGTTGTCAAATGTTAGTGAGATTGCTTCGTCCCTCGCAATGAACAACTAATGAGATTAACCCCCAATAGCAATCATACTGCGATTATCAAAATGCAAGGCAGGATCATCCATTTCAGAAATTGTAACCATTCCGGCCCTAACTTTCTTTTTATTTTTAATGGACTCTGAAATCAAATTTGTGATCGATTCGCCATTTCTAAAAGCTGTCAGCAAATCGGTTTCTGAATTGGAAAAAAGGCAGTTTTTGATTTTTCCGTTTGCTGTCAGGCGGATTCGGTTGCAGCCATCACAAAACGGATTAGTAATAGAACTGATAATCCCAAAATTACCCTGAAAACCTTCAATTTTGTAAGTTCTGGCGGTAAAGTTTTTTTCATCCTCCAGTTTTTGAATTTTATCCGCAGCAAAACAGCCTTCAACTTGCGATAAAATTTCTTTCTGTGACACCATTTTGCTCCTGTCCCACTCGTTTCCTGCGAAAGGCATAAACTCTATGAACCGGATAGAAATCGGTAAAAACTTGGTTAATTTAACAAAATCAATGATTTCAATTTCATTAAACCCTTTCATCAAAACAACATTTACTTTTACCTCAAAATCATTGTTCAAAAGCAAATGCAGATTATCTATTACTTTCTCAAACTGATTTCTAAGCGTTATAGAATGAAATTTCGACGAAACCAGCGTATCTAAACTTAAATTGATTTTTTTGATGTTAGCCTGCTTTAAAACATCGATATAACGGTCAATTAAGATTCCGTTGGTCGTAATTGAAAGCGAAGTATTTAAAGTTGCTAATTTTGAAACTATCTCAGGAAAATCTTTTCTTAACAAAGGTTCACCTCCAGTTAATCTAATTTTATCCACACCATTTTCTGTGAAAGTTTGGGCAATTGCAAAGATCTCCTCAGCAGTCATTAAGCTGGCTTTTGGAGACAGTGCAATTCCGTCCGCAGGCATGCAGTACGTACAACGCAGATTGCATTTCTCGAGCAACGAAATACGCAAATAATTGTGTTTTCGCCCAAAATCATCCGTTAAAATGGTTTTAGAGGGTGTCATGATTTTTTCCTTTTAAAATATGAAAAACGTGCATTACGTGGGGAAAAACAGCATCCATAGATTCTCTGGCTCCGTTGGTTGATCCCGGCAAAGCCAAAACCAGACTTTTTCCTAATGTTCCTGCAACTGTTCTGGATAACATGGCGTAAGGCATTCTTTGCTGTCCGTAATTACGTATTGCTTCCTCAATTCCCGGAATTCGGCTTTCCAACAATGGTGATAATGCCTCGGGAGTTACATCTCGCGGTGATAATCCTGTTCCGCCCGTAAAAATAACCAATTGACATTCTTTTGCGAAAGTTTTGGTTCTGTCCTGAATCATATCAATTTCATCAGGAATGATTTCATAATGTGCCGTTTCAACACCATAAGAATGTAACTTCTCAACGATGATTTTTCCGGAACGATCTTCCTTATCACCTGCAAAAATCGAATCGGAACAAACAAAAACTGCCGCTTTTATGGCGTATGGAAATTTATTTTTAAAAGAAGATTTTCCGCCTTCTTTATTGATTAATTTGATGGTTGAAATTTCAATTTCCTTATCGATTGGTTTCAGCATGTCATACATTGTCAATGCCACAATCGAAGCGCCGTGCATCGCTTCAACCTCAACTCCCGTTTTGTAAACTGTTTTTACATTAAAAACAATCTGAATCGTTAAATCCTCAATTTTATATTCAACCGAAGTAAACTCAATCGGTAATGGATGACAATCCGGAATTGATAAATGCGTGTTTTTTACTGCAAACAATCCGGCTGTTTTTGCCATTTCGAGCACGTTTCCCTTAGGAACCAGATTATTCACAACGGCATCAATTGTTTCCTGTTTACTGACTTTGACAATTGCTGTGGCCGTTGCGGTTCTTAAAGTGTTTATTTTATGCGTAATATCTACCATTTAGAATTTTATTAGGTATTTTGTTTCCAGGTGAACGTATCGTTTTCAAACATTTCTTTACCAAAAATAGGTACATCTGTTTTAATCCAGTTGACGATGGCCTCAGTAGCTTCATAAACCTGTTTGCGTCGCGTTGCTGAAACAAAAACAAACAGACAAACTTCACCCGCTTTTACTACTCCTAAACTGTGATAAATATGCATGCAGGTTAGGTCAAATTTAGCGAAAGCTTTTTCACGAATAGCATGCAAGGCTTCGTTCGCCATATCCGTGTAAGCCGAATAATCGATTGCTACAACCGTATTGTCATGAATCACATCGGCACGAACCTGTCCCAAAAAAATATTATGGGCACCAATTGTATGTTTAGATTGATGTTTGGCAATCGACTCAGCGATAAATTCAGGAGAAATTGGTCCTTCTACAAATACATTTTTACTCATTTTTTATGTTTTATTGCCATGGATTAAATGGCTTTTTTTGCCACAAATTACACAAATTTTCACAAATTAATTCCATGAAGAAATAACCGTAATATTGTCATTTCGACGAAGGAGAAATCACACTCGTAATTCGAGAAAGACTGACGATTCTGATTGCGGAGTTACTTGCGAAGATTCTTCGCTCTTCAGAATGACAAACAGCACGAAATAATTTATACTTTTATATTTTCTTCTTTCAATAATTTTTTCATTGCCAAAGCTCCACCAGAAATACTTTTTACATTCTTAAATTGTTTTTTCTGAAGCAATTCAACAGCAATTTTACTTCTGATTCCGGATTGGCAATACACATAAATAGTCTGGCTTGAATTCAGTTTATGAATTTCTTTTTCTAAATTCATTAACGGAATCTGAATTGCGTTTTTAAAATTAATTTTCGGAAGTTCATCGACATTTCGAACATCTAAAAAAAGAATTTCATCTGAATCCATTTCATTTAAAACAGTTGCTGCATCTATTTCATCTGAAACATTTTCTATTGTTTTATATTTTTCTTCAAAGGCAGCTTTGTCTAAATTATAAGAGCTATTCTTCTCAAAGTCATACTTTTGCTGTTCATTATTTAAAATATTATAAACCAGTATTTTACCACTTAACACCTCGCCAACTTCTAGAATCATTTTTATTACTTCGTTGGCTTGCAGCATGCCAATAATTCCGACTGAAATTCCGATTACACCAGCGTCTGTGCAATTTGCAGAGGAACTGTTTTCGTCCGGATATAAACATCTGTACGTTGGACCATTTTGATAATTAAAAACCGAAACCTGTCCTTGGAATCTGAAAATAGACCCATAAACCATTGGTTTATTTGTGATGAGACAAGCATCATTTATCAGGTATTTTATTTGAAGATTATCTGTCGCATCTACAATAATATCATAATTTTCAAATAAATCAATCGCGTTTTTGCCCGAAAGCTTTTCCGCAATGGAGTTTATTTTTACCTGAGGATTCAACTCTGCAATCATTGCTTTGGCTTGCTCGACTTTGTATTTTCCAACAGCTGAACTTTTATAAATCACTTGACGCTGCAAATTAGAGATTTCGATAACATCATCATCAACAATTCCTATTTCGCCAACACCTGCGGCTGCCAAATAAGGCAATATCGCAGCACCCAAACCACCGGCCCCAATGATTAAAACTTTTGATTTTAATAATTTTTGCTGCCCTGATTCTCCAATCTCCGGAAGAATTATTTGTCGGTTATAACGTGAAGATGCATTCATACAATTTAATTTATCCGCCGGCAAAAGGAGGTAATAAAGCGACAATATCGCTAGTTTTCAAAGAATAATCTGTTGCTTTTGAAACTATTTTCTGATTGACTGCAACGCTGAAAGAAAGCGATTCGAACTGGTATTTTTCTTCTAAATCCTGCAATAATTTCTGCAAAGAAACTTCAGAAAATGATATATTTTCGAACGAACATTTCGTTTTTTCGGCGACAGCTCCAAAATACTTAACTTCAATCATTGTTATAGATTTAAATTCTGAAATATAAATTCGTCTTCAAAATGTTCCTGAAAATAAGAAGTTAATTTTGAAGTATTTTTCACCACTTCACCAATCACAATAATTGCCGGTGATGAAATATTTTTTTCAGCGACTAATTTAGTAATTGAACTAATGTTTCCCACTACTTTTTGCTCTGAATTTTTAGTTCCGTTTTGAATGATGGCAATTGGTAAATCATCAGTTCTGTTTTCCTGATAGATCGAAATAATTTGATCCAATTTGTGCATTCCCATCAAAATAACCACTGTTGCAGCCGATTTTGAAGCCAAATGTACATCTTTAGACAATTCATGACTTGAAGTTGTACCTGTGATTACCCAGAAACTTTCGGCCACTTTACGTTGTGTAAGACTAATTCCTACTGAGGCAGGAACACCTAAGGCTGATGAAATTCCGGGAACCACGGCTGTTTCCAAACCAAATTTTTCTGAATATTCTATTTCTTCACTTCCACGTCCAAAAATAAACGGGTCTCCGCCTTTTAAACGTACTACATGCCCATAACGGTTTGCCATCGAAACAATCAACTCGTTAATCTGATCTTGTGTATAAGCATGACATCCTAAACGTTTGCCCACAAAAACAATCTCTGCTTTGGTAGCATATTGTAATAATTCTTCGTTGACCAAAGCATCATACAAAACTACATCCGCATTTTCTAATGCTTTTATCGCTTTTAGCGTAATCAATTCAACATCTCCCGGCCCTGCGCCTACTACTGTTAATTTTGGTGTTCTTAAGCTTTTCATAATCTTTAACTTAAATTGATATTCAGGTCGTTTAATTCGTCTGCCGAATTAATATTGGTTAAAGGAAAGTTTTCGCTTTCTTCTATTTTTATAATCTGATGGGGCACTTTCAAAAGAAAATCCATCATTTTTAATTCATTTGCATCAATTGCCTCTTTTATTACCGGCACTATTTTTTTCGAATAAATTCCGACTAAAGGGTGCATTCTGCTTTCAGTAGCAAAAACGGTAATTTGAGCTTCCTGATTGTGTTTTGAAATTAATTCAGATAACAACTCTGAAGAAATCAACGGAATATCGCAGCTCAAAATCAGGTTAAATTCGGTTTCAGAATTCGTCAGTGCCGTATAAATTCCGCCCAAAGGCCCTTTGTCTTTAATTACATCTGCTGTTTTCTGATATGGCAAATAATCGTAATCTTTTGTATTCGTAATCAACTGAATATTTTCAGTTACAGGCAAAATCGCCTGAATAATATGTTCTATAAATGGTTTTTCCTGAAACAAAACCAATCCTTTCTCTGATTTCATTCGGGAACTTTTTCCTCCGCAAAGAATAAATGCTGTTAATGTTTTCATATCAAACTATTTATAAATTACTTTCAATTTTAAGGAAAAATCAATTTTATGCTCGCCATTAAAATCACTGTTCCTAAAACTATTTTTAAGGTTTTGTTGGAGAAATAACCACTTCCGTAGAAACCTCCCAAAACTCCTCCTATCACTGCAATTGGAACCAGATAAAAACTTTCTGTCGGAATTATTTTTCCTCCCAAAAGAAATCCTAACATTCCTGCAAATGAATTTACAAATATAAACAGACTCGAAATTGCCGCTGATTCCTTAACCGAAGCCCATCCTAAAAACAATAAAATCGGACTTAAAATAATGCCACCTCCAATGCCCAACATTCCGGATAACAAACCAATTACAAACCCGATTGCCAATGCAAAAGGCAATTTTATCTGAACAGCTTCTTTTTCTTTAAAATTGAATATTCCGAATAACCTCAGCGCTGCAAAAACCAATACAATTCCCAAAACAACTTTATAAACCGTATTGTCCAACGTAACAAATCCGCCAATAAATGCTGCCGGAACTGAAGCTATTGCAAACGGATAAAACAGTTTGGGTTTGAAATAATTCATCCTGTAATAAAAGAAGAACGAAATACTGGAAACAAAAAGGTTCAATAATAATGCCGAAGGTTTCATAACTGCCACCGGAAAAGCAAAAATGGTCATTAAGGCCAAATAGCCCGATGCTCCACCATGTCCTACACTCGAGTACAGAAATGCAATGACAATTAATGCAAAACTGAATAAGATTATATTTTCGGAACTAAGTAAATTCATTTATGTTATGCTATATGTTTTTATTTATATACTGCTTTTCACAATTATACAAAATCTATATTCTTTACTCCTTATTCTATTTTCTAAAATTTAAACTTCTAATCAATCGGCAATAACGTCACCAATTGTCCTTTTTTGTATTGTTCTATGTCTTCGGGTACGATTAGCAAGCTATTTGCTACAGCAAAAGTATTAAGCATGGCTGAACTTTGACCATCTAAAACAGTAACAGTTGTTTCGTCGTATTTTGCTTTTAAAAACAAGGTTTTGCCTGTGTTATTAACAAGATCTGAGTTTAATTTTCTGATAATTTTTGTTTTATGAATTTCAGAAAAACCCATTTTATTTTTAATTGCCGGGCAAACATAAATATAAAAATTAGTCAAAGATGAAGCCGGATTTCCGGGTAAGGCAAAAACCACAGTTTCCTCTTTTTTACCAAAAAACATTGGTTTCCCGGGTTTCTGATTGATTTTATAGAAAAGTTCTTCTACTCCATTTTCGAGTAATGCTTCTTTTACAAAATCATAATCCCCAACTGAGATTCCGCCTGAAATTAAAACAACATCAAATTCTGTCAATATTTCTTTTAAAGCATTTTTTGTTGCTTTAAGATTGTCTTTTACCTTAAGAACTTTTGTTTTATTTATACCAATAGTTTGAAGAGCAGCCTGCAGCATTACTGAATTGCTTTCATAGATTTTACCTTTTGGTAATTTTTTGCCGGGTTTTACTAATTCATTTCCGGTTACCAAAATGGCAACTTTCGGTTTTTTATAAACTGTAATTTCTGTAATTCCCAAACAAGCTAAAAAACCAATTGCAGCCGGTGTGATTAAAGTATTGGCTTCAAAAACTATTTCTTCCTTATTAATTTGTTCTCCTTTTGCACGAACATTTGCAAATTGTTCCGGCATTCTGGTAATCAGGATTGAATTTTCAGTAGCCATTACATGTTCCTGCATTACAACAGTATCTGCATCATCAGGAACAAAAGCGCCTGTAAAAATTCGGATTGCTTCGTTGTTTTTCAGTTTTATATTAGAATGATCTCCCGCTTGTGAACTGCTTACAACATCATATTGCTGTTTTTCACTAAGTATGAAAGCATAACCATCCATTGCTGATTGTCGAAAAGGCGGCATTGCAATTGGCGAATATACCGTTTCTGCTAAAACATATCCCAGCGCTTTACTCACTGCTTTTTTTTGCAATGGCATTTTCGAGCTATTTTCTGCTACAATCGTTAAAGCTTCATTAACTTGTATCATCTTATAAATATAAAACTAAGTATAAATACTTATTGCAAATATAAGTATTTATTACTAGTGTGGTTAAAAAAATTAATTTTATTTTTCTATTTATAAAATTACTCTAATTTATTTGAAATCACTGTTTAAAATAAAGCCAGTTTTATTTTAAAATTATCTTTGAAAAAGCATATCGATACATTTGAATCTCTGTTGCTGATAAACTTGAGCCTATAATTATATTTTGGAAATATAAAATTCTATGTTTAATAAGTTGGCATAAATGTTTTTCAATATTTTTAATGCTCAAAAAAAATAACTGTTTAAATACTAAAAATCAAATACTTAAAATAAAAATGTTTTAATAGAATTATATTAATTCTCGTGAAAACAAAAAAAGTTCATGATTATTTTGGTTTTTATTATATTAAAATTAACTTTGTCTATAGAATTAGTAGAGTTTAAAATAATGACAAAACCATAAAGCACTAAATTTTGAAAACAACCGAAAGCATATCGTATTACAATCTTCAAAAAAAATATACTTATAACACTAGCTGTTGTATGTGCTTCTGTTGCTAAATCTCACAGCAATAATTTTCTGTTTACGGTCATCTCTCCATAATAAATTGACTTTAAACAAACCTTATAAAAAAACACAAATAAATCTTACTGAATATTTTATAATCTATTTAATGCAGCTAATTTGTATTGAAAAGACTGTTGAAACTATACCTATTAAACTAAGAAAATGAATAGAAACTAAAAATAATAAAATGGAAAAAATGCACAACCGCTGCTGTAAATAAAAAAAAGCCATTTCTGCGGCAACAGAAATGGCGAGGCTTAAAGAAAATTTATCGCTAAATAAAGAAAACACTAGAGAGTTGAAAAATCAACTTTCAGGATTCCTTGTTAATTACTTAAAACCAATACAAAGAAATGAAAAAAAAGTTAAACCTATATTCATTACTATTTACCCTGCTATTATCAGCCGGAATTAATGCACAAAACACACAGCCCATTATAAATTCTACTTTAAATGGTACGGTAATCGATCAGGTAACCAATCAACCAATACCTAGTGTTAATATTCAAATTAAAGGGACTACCCATACTGCAATAACCGACTTAGACGGAAAGTTTTATTTTCAGACTGGCCAAATATTCCCTTATACCCTTGTCGTTAGCTACATTGGATATGTAACGCAAGAAAAAGATGCTACTAGCGCATTTGTTCAGATATCCTTAAAAGAAGACATTAAGGAACTAGATGAACTTGTAATTATAGGATATGGTTCAACTACCAAAAAAGATTATACCGGAGCCGCAGAAACCGTTTCGGCAGTAGCCTTAAAAAGTACACAACGTACCTTAGAGAGTTCACTTCAGGGTTCTGTAGCGGGAGTCAACGTAACCCAGACTTCAGGACAGCCTGGTGCCGGATTAAGTATCCGTGTACGTGGAGGAAGTTCAATTCAGGGTGGAAATGAACCTCTTTATGTAATCGATGGATTTCCCATTTACAATTCTGAGGTTACCTCAGGTGTTTTAAGCGGAACACCTACTAACCCATTATCTTCCATAAATCCGGCAGATATTGAATCTATAACGGTTTTAAAAGATGCTTCATCAACTGCAATATATGGTTCAAGAGGTGCAAATGGTGTTGTAATCATCACAACAAAAAAAGGATCATCAAATCTTTTGACTGTCAATTATGATTTTTCATTAGGACAACAGGAAATCCGTAATAAAGTAGATGTATTAGATGCCACAGGATTTGCAAGACTAAGAAATGCGGCTTTATACGATACAAATCCCGCTCTGGGTACAAATCAATATTTAACTGATGATCAGATTGCTCAGTTAGGCAAAGGCATCGACTGGCAGTCAGAAGCGTTCCAAAAAGGAATCACACAAAATCATCAGTTAAGTGTTACCGGTGGAAACAACCAAACCAAATTCGCAGTATCCGGAAACTATTACAATCAGGAAGGGATAATAAAAAACACAGGGTTTGAACGTTTTAGCGGAAGAATCAACCTGAATTCTAAAATAAGCAACAACTCAAGATTTGGTTTGAATCTTACGCTTTCAGAAACCAAGTCAAAAGTAGCTCCTGCAGGACTGATAACAGCTTTATTAAGCATGCCTCCTACCGCCACAATTTATGAAGGTGATGGAAGTTATACCTTGAGAAACCCTTTTGAGAACATATTTGCCAATCCTATTGCAACATTGAAAGAGCGCAAAAATAATGCTGTGACGGATCGTATTTTAGGAACTGTTTTTGGAGAATATGATATTTTAAAAAATTTGGTTTTTAAAGTATCGTTTGGATCTGACATCATTATCAATAAAGAAAAAAGCTATCTGCCTTCTTCTATTTACGAAGGCCTTATCACCAATGGAGAAGCCAGAATTGGGCACGCTGATTCCAAAACATGGTTAAACGAAAATACCTTAACCTACACCAAAGTTTTTGCAGAAAAACATAACTTAAATATTTTAGCCGGTTACACCCAACAAAGTTCAAGCAGGGAATTTGATACTTCAGGTTCGCAGCAATTTGTAAATGACATTACCGGCGATAATAGTTTACAGAGCGGAAGTGTAGCCGTGATGCCAACCTCTGGTGAAAGCAGATGGGCTTTGAATTCATATTTGTCAAGGGTAAACTACAACTACAATTCAAAATATTATTTTACGGCCAGTCTAAGAGCTGATGGTTCATCCCGATTCGGAAAAAACAACAAATGGGGGTATTTCCCTTCAGTAGCATTGGCATGGCAAATAAATAAGGAAGATTTTTTCACTCCTGTTTCAGAGATAATCAATAGCCTTAAAATCAGAACAAGTTACGGATCTACCGGGAACCAGGAAATTGGTGAATATCAGTCTTTAGCAACCTTAACCAGTGTTAAATATCTTTTTGGAGATCAAATTTTTACCGGTTTTACACCAACAAGAATTGCAAATAATAATTTAGGATGGGAGTTAACCAATCAGTTTGATGCCGGTATTGATGTTGGATTTTTTAATGATAAATTAAATCTGACTCTTGATGTTTACCGCAAAACAACAAAAGACTTATTATTGGATGTTCAAATTCCGTACACAACAGGATATACATCTTCTTTACAAAATTTTGGTTCGGTACAAAATCAGGGAATCGAATTAGGTATTAACGCCTCTTTGGGAAATACAGCATTTTCATGGGGATCAAATTTCAACATTTCCTTTAATCAAAATAAAATTATAGCATTGGGAAATGATGCAGAATTTTACACTTTTGGAAATTATATCCTTAGAAAAGGAGAATCTTTAGGTACTTTTTACGGAGCGATAACAGACGGAATATTACAGCCCGCAGATATTGCAACAAAAGGAGCACTGACAGGAAATGCTGTACCTAAAGCGGGTGACCGTTTATACAAGGATATCAATGGAGATGGTGTATTTACAACTGCAGCTGACAGAACGAGCATTGGTGATGCACAGCCTGATTTTACATTTGGTTTTACCAATAACTTCACATACAAAGCTTTTGAATTGTCTGTACTTGTGAATGGTTCTGTAGGGAATAAAATTCTTAATGGAAACTCTCAGGCATTAGAATTATTCAATGGACAACAAAATGCTTCGACAAGCGCACTGGATGCATGGACTCCAACAAATCCAAGCACAACAACACCGCGTGCCAAACTGGATCCAGCTCCTGTATTTTCTGACCGGTTTGTAGAAGATGGTTCTTTCGTCAGAGTAAGGAACATAACGTTTAGTTATAATCTGCCAAAACAAATTTCAGAGAAACTGCGATTAACATCTGTAAAATTCAGAATAACAGGGGAAAATCTATTCACTTTTACCAACTATAGCGGATACGATCCGGAAATAACAAACGGAACTACTATTTCTCCGGGAACAGATACAGGAATTTACCCTGCATCAAAAACTATTTCAGGCGGTTTAAACCTAACATTTTAAAATAAACAACATGAAAAATATAAGCTTATTTAGTTTACTGATTGTTTTTGCAATTAGTGCTTGTAATCCTCTGGATGAAAATCCAAAATCATTTATTGCCACTGATAACTTTTACAAAACAGATGAAGATGCCGATGCAGCTGTGATCGCTATTCATAACGCAATTAACAGTTCGACACATACACTTTACAATCGACTAATCCAAATATCGACTGAAATGGCAACAGATGATTATGAAGCTGGTCCAAGGGCGCGAAATGCTCATGTCAGAGCACTTTCAAATTTAACACATGATGCTTCAAACGACCGTATGCAGGAAATCTGGAAACAGAGCTACGACGGAATAAACAGAGCCAATGTAGCTATTGACAATATAGAGAATAACGCCAATCTTGATCCGCAAAAAGCCAAAAATCTTGTAAATGAATCGAAATTTTTAAGAGCGGTACTTTATTTTAATCTGGTAAGATGGTTTGGGGATGTCCCTTTGATTCTTCATGAAACAAAAAGTTTGTCGCCAGCTGACATCAACATTACAAATACTCCTGAAACTGAAGTGTATGCTCAGATTGAAACCGATTTATTAGATGCTGAGGCTTTACCGGTTGCCCAGCCTGTTAAAGGACGAATTACTTCAGGTGCTGCAAAAAGCTTATTATCTAAAGTCTATCTGACCCAGAAAAAATGGCAAAAAGCTGCTGATAAAAGCAAGGAAGTGATTGACAGCAAAGTCTATGACTTGTTTGAAAATTTTGCCGATGTGTTTAACGTAGCTACCAAGAATGGCAAAGAGCACATTTTCTCTGCTCAGTTTAAGGGGCTAACCAACTGGAACGGAAATATGCTTGCCTCAACTTCTGCACCTAACACCGTACCCGGAATTGCAGGAGATCAGGCTGATGCATTACATACTGCCGGTGGTCTTTTTGAGGCTTTCGCCGAAAATGACAAGCGCAAATACATCACTTTTGGAGTTGAATTTGTGAGTCCGACAGATGGAAAAACATATAAAACGATTCCACATTTTAATAAATATTTTGATCCGTCAACTCCTGCTTCACCGGGACAGTCTTCAAAAAATACACCGATAATTCGATTTGCAGAAATATTATTAATCCATTCTGAAGCCTTAAATGAACTTAACGGACCAACCACAGAAGCCTTTGCAGGAATAGACCGTGTTAGGGAAAGAGCCGGAATTGATTTGCTGTCGGTTACTTCTCCGTCAATCAGCCAGGATGATTTTAGAGAAGCTGTTTTTGAAGAAAGAAGAAAAGAACTGGTGTACGAATACCAACGTTGGTTTGACCTTGCCAGAAGAGGACCAGATTATTTTGTTGCCAAATTAAAAGCGGCAGGTAAAACGAATGCACAGCCTAAACATGTCCATTTTCCGATTCCGCAAAGAGAACTGGATTTGAATAAAAATCTGAAACAAGTTCCGGCCTGGAGAGATAAAATCTAAAAACTATTAAATTTTAAATACAATGAAAAAAACATTAATTACAATAAACCTTTTAGTTGCATCAGTGTTTCTTGTTAATGCACAAAATAAAACCGCTGCCGATAATACAAAACCAAACGTTATCCTGATTATGGTGGATGACATGGGCTATTCTGACTTAGGGAATTACGGTTCAGAAATTAAAACCCCCAACCTGGACAGATTAGCAACTGAAGGAACACGCCTACGCGAATTTTACAACAACTCGATTTGTGCGCCAACAAGAGCTTCTTTATTAACAGGTCAATATCAGCATAAAGCAGGTGTTGGTTATTTTGATGTAAACTTAGGATTACCGGCATATCAGGGATATTTGAATAAAGAATCTTTGACTTTGGGAGAAGTTTTCCGTTCAGGCGGTTACAGCACTTTAATGTCTGGGAAATGGCACGTAGGTTCTGAAGATAAAGCACAATGGCCCAACCAAAGAGGTTTTGACAAATTTTACGGAATCTTAAAAGGAGCTGCCAATTATTTTAATACTGATGGACTTCCTTTTGGAAAAACTGCTTATCCGGTGGCTCTGATCCGCAATAATGAAGAACTGCACCCAAAAGCTGATTCGTATTATTTTACAGATGAAATTGGTAATAATGCTGTTCAGTTTTTGGATGAACAAAACAAAGAAAATAAACCTTTCTTTTTGTATTTAGCCTTTACAGCGCCACACTGGCCATTGCAGGCAAAACCGGTTGATATTGCAAAATACAAAGGTAAATTTGATGAAGGCTGGGATGTTTTAAGAGAAAAAAGAATCAAAAAACTGAAGGAAAACGGTATTTTATTAGCAGACCAAACCATTGCTCCAAGAGATCCTGAAGTACCGGAATGGAATAAACTGACTTATGACGAAAAACAATTCTGGAAAGCCAAAATGGAAGTTTACGCCGCAATGGTCGACAACATGGATCAGAATGTTGGAAAAGTTTTAGAAAAATTGAAAGCGCTGAAAAAAGACAAAAACACATTGATCGTTTTTATATCTGATAATGGAGCGCAAGGCGGATTCAATACTTACAATCCTTTAAGAAGAGGCTTGGTTAAAAACGACGGACCAATTGGAACATCGGGTTCATTTGACTATCAGGAACAAAACTGGGCTTATTTATCGAATACGCCATTACAGGATTACAAAAATAACATGCACGAAGGCGGTTTCAGCTCTCCTTTTATTGCCTGGTATCCATCAAAAATCAAAGCTGGAAGAATTGATAAAGGAACCGGACATTTAATTGACCTTGCCCCTACTTTTTATGATTTGGCGGGAATTGAATATCCAAAAGAACTGAATGGCGTAAAGTCAAATCCTTTAGCAGGGAAAAGTTTATTGCCTGTTTTAATCGATGGTGCGCCAGAAGTAAACCGTGGCGCTCCTATTTTCTGGGAAAGAGCCGGAAACAGAGCCGTTAGAGAAGGCAAATGGAAATTGGTTTCGATCTATCCGTCTTACCAATGGGAACTTTATAATTTAGAAAACGACCGAGGTGAAACAAATAATATCGCACAACAAAACGCTGGAATTGTAAACGATCTTTCGGCTAAATATTTTGACTGGGCAGACAAAACCGGAGTAGTTGAATATAGTAAATTCAAACAAAAGAATGAAGTGATTCCTGGTGCTGCTGCTAAAAAGTAATGGCGTTTTTGATATTTTAAGCAATTATAACCAAAGCGATTGTTTTCGGACAATCGCTTTTTGATTTATATTTAAGTTAAAAAGTAAATTTTAAGATGCCATAGCAATCTCTAATGGTACTGCTATGCTAGACAAAGTAAGCGGATCTGAATATCCTGAGAAAAACACATCTAATATTTCCTGGAATACAGGATCGGCATTTTCTACCTGAGAAAAAAGAGTCATGGAAGAACGAAGTTTTCTTGCATCTAACTCCCCAAGAATAGCCTCGATCGATTTTGTTTTATATTCTAACAAAACTGCGCAAATTTCGATCAAATGTTTTCCCAAAACAGGATGATTTAGAAAAGCTTCTGCTTCTTTAATATCAGCAATAGCATAGTGTTTAGCGATTGTGCTTTTTCCCAAACCTTTTAGCTGCGGAAAAATAAACCACATCCAATGCGTTTCTTTCTTCCCTTTTTTTAGTTCAGAGTGAGCAGTAAGATAAAGTTTGTTCTGTGCATCTAAAAAGCGTGTTAAATCATTATTTGCGTAAGCCATGTGATATAATTTTAATAAGGTTAAACAAATTTTTAGGTCTGTTTGTAAAGCAATCCAAAACTACTCACATTCACAATTTAAAATTTATATAATTAAAGCAACTTCATTATATAATTTCAATTTGTATAAAATAAAAAAGCTGCGATCACATGTTCGCAGCTTGAATTTTTAACCTTTTTTATGATGGAAGTAAATTTTAATTTTTAAAATCATTAAGAGATTTTTCAATAATTTCAAGACATTCTTTCATTTGATCTTCTGTAATCACCAAAGGCGGCGCCAGACGAATTTTATTTCCATGGGTTGGTTTTGCCAATAAACCGTTATCCCTGAATTTTAGAGAAATTTCCCAGGCCAGATCTGATTCTTCATCACAATTGATTACGATGGCATTCAATAATCCTTTTCCACGAACTAGTGTAATTAAGTTGTTACGTTCAGCAATTTCATTTAATCCTTTTCTTAAAATGATTCCTAAACGTTCTGCATTTTCAGCTAATTTCTCGTCTTTCACAACTTCAAGAGCCGCAATGGCAACTGCAGCTGCAACTGGATTTCCTCCAAAAGTAGAACCATGCTGTCCCGGTTTGATTACGTTCATGATTTCGTTATTCGCCAAAACTGCCGAAACCGGATAAACACCTCCGGAAATTGCTTTTCCTAAAATTAAAATATCAGGCTGTACATTTTCGTGGTGAACGGCCAATAATTTTCCGGTACGGGCAATTCCGGTCTGAACTTCATCGGCAATAAACAAGACATTATGTTTTTCGCAAAGTGCTTTTGCTTTCGCCAGATATCCTTCAGACGGAACATAAACTCCGGCTTCTCCCTGAATTGGTTCTACCAGAAAACCGGCAATATTTTTAGATGATTCCAGTACTTTTTCCAAAGCTTCCAGATTATCATATTCAATTTTTATAAAACCTTCTGTAAAAGGACCAAAGCTTTTACGGGCACTTTCGTCGTTTGAAAACGAAATGATTGTAGTTGTTCTTCCATGAAAATTATTTTCACAAACAATAATCTGCGCCTGATTTTCATGAATTCCTTTTACTTCGTAAGCCCATTTTCTACATAATTTCAAGGCTGTTTCAACTGCTTCGGCACCAGTATTCATTGGCAGCACTTTATCAAAACCAAAATAATTGGTCACATACTCTTCGTAATTCCCTAATTTATCATTGTAAAAAGCACGAGAAGTCAAGGTTAGTTTTTGCGCTTGCTCTACCATCGCACCCACTATTTTAGGATGACAATGTCCTTGATTTACCGCAGAATAAGCCGATAAAAAGTCATAATATTTTTTTTCGTCCACATCCCAAACGTAAACCCCTTCTCCCCTGTCTAAAACTACCGGAAGCGGATGGTAATTATGAGCTCCGTATTTATTTTCTTTCTCTATTAAAACTTCTGATTTCGATGAAAGAACTTCTTTTGTATGTGCCATGACTATATATTTAAAAATCTTTTACAAAAATAAAAATATTATTTTATTTTTCCATTAAAAACCATACTTTTGACTTTATTAAAACATTAAAAAGTCAATTTTACTAAATAATAAAAAAATAAAAGTCAATTTAAATTTAAGAATAAACATAAATGGACACATTAGACGAATTTGACATCAAAATTATTAAAGAGCTTGAAAAAGATGGCAGAATGGCTTTTTCGTCTATTGCTACCACTCTCAAGATTTCTAATACCATGGTGCATCAGCGTGTTAACCGTTTGGTTGAACAAGGTATTGTTTCCGGAATTAAGCCTTTGGTAAACGAAAAGAAAATAGGTTATGACTGGGCATCTTTTACCGGAATCACACTCAATAAAGATTCGGATTCAGACCGAATTATCGAAGAATTGAAAGCCATACCGGAAATTACAGAATGTTATTATGTAACAGGTTCTTTCACGCTTTACATAAAGATAATAGCCAAAAATCACGAACACATGCGACAAGTGCTTTATGAAAAAATTGACCGGATTTCAGGTATTGCAAAAACGGATTCTATAGTGGAATTAGGATGTGCATTTAAAAGAAATATTACGTTATAATTTCTCCTGAAACCAGTTAAACAAACCTAAAATCATAGAAAAACTTCAAAAAGATGTTCATTTAATGCAAAACCAATAACAAAAAGTCAAGGCCAAACAATCGTTCAGCCTGACTCTTTTGTTTTAAAGTTGTTGTTTACGCAGATAAAAACTCTTCTGCATTTTGAACTTTAGCATAAAAGAATGTCAATGCGCTCAAAAAGGCATTGTGTACATCTTCTGCTTTTATAATTTTGCCATTAATTTCTAAATCTATGGAAGCACAAGCATCTCCAATAACGGTACAATCAAAGCCGAAATCTTTTGCTGCTCTTGTCGTTGAATCTACACACATATGCGTCATCATACCTGCAACAATCAGTTCAGTAACTTCATTAGCTTTTAGAAAATCCAAAAGATCTGTTTCTTTAAAACTGTTTGGATAGTATTTTTGAATTACTTTCTCTCCTTCAAGTGGTTTTACGTTCTCGTGAATTTCTGATCCAAAAGTTCCCGGAATAAAAATAGGCATACTGGCAGGATCTGCCGATAAATGCTGAATATGTACTATTAGTAAATTATTCTCACGAAATGAATCAATCACTTTACGTGCAGTCAAACTTGCTTCTATTGGATTTACAAGTTCAATGGCTCCATTTTCAAAATAATCATTCTGAATGTCTATAACAATTAATGCTTTTTTACTCATATCTATTATGTTTATGTTACTAATATTTATGAGGCAAAGTTAGAAAAGCAAAATTCTCAACTTTATACCAAAACATTACGGATTGATACCATTTTGATATTCATTTAAAAAATCAGTTGTTGTAATTCCGGTTTGATTTTTAAAAAAGCGCATCAAATGGTTGGGTTCAGAAAAATTAAGCTTAAAAGCAATTTCGGCAACAGTAAGTTTAGAATGAATTAAATAATCTTTGATTTCTACTAAAAGACGTTGTTTCAACAAGTGTGAAGCTGTAACGTCAAATTGTTCTTTTACCGCTTTATTTAGAGCAATACGATTCACTTTTAGGAGTTTAACATAATCATTAATACGCTGTTTTTCATTTATATGAATTTCAATAAGCTGCTTGAACTGAAAAGCCTCATTATTCTGATTTTTCTCTAATGCTAAATGGTATTTCTCTCTATATTCTCTGTTGAGTTTTTGAAGCAAATAATAAATTAATGAACGAATAATATGCACACTGTCAAATCTTGTTTTTACTAATTCTGACTTTATTTCGGCAAGAAGCGCATAATATCTTTCTATAAGTACTTCATCAATCTGCATATTGAGCGGATATTCTAATTGGTAAAAATATAATAAACGATATGTAAATAATTTATCGGAAAAAAATTCATTCAAAAAATTTTCCTGAAAAACCAAAACAACAAAATCCAAATCTTCCCTATTCAGATTCCATTCTCGTTTTTGAAAGGGTGAGATGAATATAATACTATTGTCACTGATCGTTATTTTATTATGATTTAAAATAAGATGACCACTGCCTTTTTTAAAAAAAACGATCTCAAGATAATCGGTATTATAGATTTCCTTTTTAAGATAGCTTTCTTTTACATCAGCAAACGGCAAAACATTAATTAGAAAATCTACTCCGCATTCTGTTTTATGAAATTTCTGGGTTCTCAATTTTTTGTTATTTTAAAAAACATAATAATAGTTTTTTTTTAATTGCTCATTAATCAAATTATTAAACTAAATTTTCCAGTCCAAATTGAGCCAGCTGATCAACGATTGGCAAAGTTTTCAACCCTAATTCAGTTAGCCGATATTCTACCTTAGGAGGAATTTGTGGATAAACTTCCTTACTAACCAATTTGTTTTCAACAAGCATATTCAATTCCTGTATCAGCATTTTTTCACTAATACCTGTAACAGCTCTTTTCAGTTCGCCATATCGCACCACATTTCCGTTGATTTGAAACAGTATCATTAATGTCCACTTTCCACTTAAAAGCGTTAACGATGCCCTTACTGGACATTTTTCATCACAAGGCGGATTTTTTTTTAAATTATTTTCCATTGATAATCAATTATTCTAACCATTTGGTAAGTACTTAACCAATAGGTAAGTACTTGTACAAAAGTAAGTAATAATATAATTTCACCAAAAATTAAACAGCCAAAAAATGAAAATATTAGTATTTGGAGCTACGGGCTCACAGCAGTTTCACGTGATTGGAGAAGCAAAAAACAAAGGAGCAGAAGTAATTGCTGCGACAAGTTCTGAAAAAAGTTTTGAGAAATTAGAACAGGCAGGTGCAACACCCATTTTAGCAAATTTAAATGATGCCGATAAAATACTGGAAATTACCAAAGGCATAGACGCTATAGCTTTTATGATACCTGTTTCCCTGCCAAATCCTTTTGACGGCCTGCAATATGCAAAAAACGTAATTGACGCAGCCAAAGCAAATAAGGTAAGGAAAATTGTATGGAATACAAGTGGCTGGCTGGAATCTCAAAAAATTGGTTCACCGGTAGATGATGTTAAATTGGATGTAAAAGATTATCTGAGTAATAGTGGATTAGATTATGTAATCATCGAACCTACCATTTACATGGAAAATATGATGGGACCATTTTGTGCACCATTTATCAAAAACGAAAAGAAACTAGCTTACCCTACACCGGAAGCAATGCCAATAGGCTGGATAGCTTCAAGAGATGTAAGTGCGTTTGTGACAGAAGCTATTTACAACTCTGATTTGAAAGCAGATACTTTTAAGATCAGCGGTTTAGATAATCTGAAAGGAACTGATTTAGCAGAAAAATTCTCTAAAGGTTTTGGAGAAAAAATTCTTTATTATCCGCAACAACCAAAAGAGTTTGGCGAAATATTAAAACCTTTTGTGGGAGAAGCAGGTGCAGCAAGCGTTACAGCTTACTATGAAAGCCTTCAAAACGCAACTGAGTTTCCACCGAAATTCAACCCTAATATGAGTGAAGTATTAGAAAAACTTCCTGTAAAAATGATTTCGATAGAACAATGGGCAGAAGACAACAGGGAATATTTTTTAAACTAATAATTAAAGTTTATCCAAAAGTTTTTGTTACTAAGAGCGGCACATTTAAATTTAAAATTAAATGTGCCGCTTTACTATATTAGAATGATCATTCATGATTTTTTAATGATTTAATAAATGATTTATCTTCTAAATTCTTAAAACAATCGTCAATAGTTAATGCTAATTAATTTACAAACCACTAATTTTAAATAATCATTAGACTCCTTCTACAACACAAAATTCATTTAAAGAAAAACAACAAACAACTCTGATGTTTTTTTATCTTTATATTTCAGATATTTGTTTAAAATTGTGAAATTATGAAAAAATCAACCCTCTTATTTTTAGTTATATTTTTATCTTTTGGCAGTATGAATGCACAATTAAAAACAGTTAAATACAACGATGGAAATCAGGTTCTAAATGGATTATCTTTAAAAGCTGCTAAAAAGAGCAGTCAGAATCCTGGCATTTTACTTTTACCTGCATGGCTCGGAATTGATAATGCTTCAAAAGAAATTTCCGAGAACTTATCCAAACTAGGCTATACAGTTTTTATAGCTGATATTTATGGTGAAGGAAATTATCCGGCAAATACTTCCGAAGCAGGCAAGCAAGCCGGTTTCTACAAAAAGAATTATGAAGCTTACCAAAAACGAATTCAATTAGCTTTAGACCAATTAATAAAATCGGGTGCGAATGCAGATAATATTGTAGCCATCGGATATTGTTTTGGAGGAACAGGAGTTCTGGAAGCTGCCCGAGGACATTTGAATGTAAAAGGCGTAGCTTCATTTCATGGCGGTTTAGGCAAAGATGCATCCAGACCAGCTGAACCAATTACAGCCAAAGTTTTAATTTGCCATGGAGCCGATGATCCATTTGTACCTAAAGAAGAAATAACAGCTTTTCAACAGGAAATGCGTGATACAAAAGCAGACTGGCAAATGATTTATTATGCTAATTCAGTTCACTCGTTTACCAACCCGGAAGCAGGAAATGACAATTCAAAAGGTGCTGCTTATAATGCAGTAGCTGCAAAAAGATCTTTTGAACATTTACAGCTTTTTTTGAATGAAGTCCTAAAAAAATAATCTTAAACTTAGAAATACCCAGATGAAAAAAATTGCAATTTTATTATTAATCGTTTCTGCATTTTCATGCAAAAACACCCAAACGGTTACTTCTAAAGATAATTCTGATCCAACTAAATACCTGAATCTTATATCTGAGAAAGATTTAAAAACAATGTTGTATGTTGTTGCTTCTGATGAGATGGAGGGCCGTGAAACGGGTTCAGAAGGACAGAAAAAAGCAGGTCTTTATATGATTGAGCAATATAAAAAAAACGGCGTTTCTTTTCCTAAAGGGGCGTCTGATTATTACCAGCATATTCCTGCATCTTATTTAAATGCCAGGCGAAATGAAAACTTAGCTGATTCAGAGAATATCTGGGCCTATATTGAAGGCTCTGAAAAACCAGATGAAGTTTTAGTAATATCGGCACATTATGATCATGTAGGCATACAAAATGGTGAAGTTTACAATGGTGCTGATGACGATGGTTCCGGAACAGTAGCTTTACTCGAAATGGCAAAAGTTTTTGCAAAAGCCAGGAAAGACGGGCATGGACCAAAACGCTCTGTTTTATTCCTGCACGTAACAGGCGAAGAACATGGTTTGCATGGTTCTCGCTATTACTCTGAAAATCCTTTGTTTCCATTAGCAAACACTATTGCTAATATTAATATTGACATGATTGGACGACGAGATGTGGAACATGCTGAAACCAACAACTATGTATATGTAATTGGAGCCAACAGACTATCTACAGATTTACATAATGCTGTTGTGTCACAAAACGATAAATACATCAAAATGGATTTAGATTTTAAATTTAATGATCCAAAAGATCCAAATCGATTTTATGAGCGTTCTGACCATTATAACTTCGCCAAACATGGCATTCCAGCTGTTTTCTTTTTTAATGGAGTACATGAAGATTACCATGGAAAAGATGATATTCCTGAAAAAATTGAATATGATGCCCTGACAAAAAGAACACAGTTAGCTTTTGTTGTTGCCTGGGAACTGGCTAATCGAGAAAATAGACCGGTAGTTGACAAAAAATAGCTACAAAGGTGCAAAGTAACAAAGATTCAAAGGTTTTGACCGTGAACACAAAAAAAGGATGAAGTTAAACTCATCCTTTTTCATTATATATTTATCAGCTTCTATTAAGCCTTTGCAACTTTGAACCTCTAAACCTTTGTTCCTTTCTCTAGTCATTCATAGAAATCAAAAACTCTTCATTATTTCTGGTTTTTTTGAAACGATCGTTCACAAAATCCATAGATTCTACCGGATTCATATCAGATAAATATTTACGCATGATCCACATTCTTTGTAATGTTTTTTCGTCTAATAATAAATCATCACGACGCGTACTTGAAGATGTAAGATCGATTGCAGGGAAAATACGCTTATTCGCGATTTTACGATCCAACTGAAGTTCCATGTTACCCGTTCCTTTAAATTCCTCAAAGATAACCTCATCCATTTTAGAACCTGTTTCTGTCAATGCAGTCGCGATGATACTTAACGAACCTCCGTTTTCTACATTTCTTGCCGCTCCAAAAAAGCGTTTTGGTTTTTGTAATGCATTAGCATCTACACCTCCACTTAAAACTTTACCGGATGCTGGCTGTACTGTATTGTAAGCTCTTGCTAAACGTGTAATCGAATCTAAAAGAATCACTACATCATGTCCGCATTCTACCAGACGTTTTGCTTTTTCTAATACGATATTGGCGATTTTTACGTGCTCTTGTGGTTCTCTGTCAAAAGTCGAAGCAATGACTTCACCACGAACACTTCTTTGCATGTCTGTAACCTCTTCAGGACGTTCATCAATCAAAAGAACAATCAAATAAACTTCAGGATGGTTGGCTGCAATCGCGTTTGCAATGTCTTTTAATAACATTGTTTTACCGGTTTTTGGTTGTGCGACTATCATACCACGCTGACCTTTTCCTATTGGAGAAAACAAATCGATAATACGGGTTGAAACTGAGCTGCCTTTTTCGGCTAATTTGAATTTTTCAGAAGGGAAAACCGGTGTCAGGTGTTCGAAAGAAACTCTGTCGCGAACTACTTGCGGATCGTGACCATTAATTTTTAGTACTCGAACAAGTGGAAAAAATTTCTCCCCTTCTTTTGGAGGGCGAACCACTCCTTTTACTGTATCTCCGGTTTTAAGACCGAATAATCTGATTTGTGAGGTGGATAAATAAATATCATCCGGAGAGGCTAAATAATTATAATCTGATGAACGTAAGAATCCGTATCCGTCCGGCATCATTTCAAGAACACCCTCACTTTCTATAATTCCATCAAATTCAAAGTCTGAATCCCTGAAATTATTCTTTTTATTTTTATGATTTTGATTTCCGTTTGCATTTCCATTCCCGTTTTGATTTTGATTCGGGTTCGGGTTTTGGTTTTGGTTTTGATTTGGTTTATTCTGATTTGGGTTTATTTTTTTTACAGGAACACTCTGATCTGTTTTTTCAGGTGCAGGTGCCTGATTTTCAGTTTCTGTTTCCTTAACTTCTTCAGCAATACCTTCTTGTGCAGTTTCTTTTTCCTTTTGCTGAGCAACTTTTTTATCGTAAGCAGATTTATTGAATTTTACGATTTTTGGTTCTTTTTTCTCATTTGCTGCATTCTCTACCGGCTCTTGAGATTCCACCTTTGCAATTTCCTGATTCTTTGAATCTGCTTTTATTTTTGAACTTTGCTGAGTCTTCGAATTTTGTTTTGCAACGACAGGAGTTTCATATTTTTCAGGAGTTTCCTCAACTTTATCAAATTCTAAAACAGGGGCATTTTTTGAAATCGCTGCTTTTTTGGCAGGAACTATTCTGGCTCTTTTAGGCTTATCCTCATCTGACTTTTCAGCCTCGGCATTCCCAGTTGCTGCGGCTACTGCTTCCTGATGTGCCAAAATCTGACTGATCAAAGTGTCTTTTTTTACACCATTAAACTTAATAGTTTTAGCTACTTTAGCTATTTCTTGAAGCTCAGAAAGCTTCATTTCTTTTAATGCAGAAATGTCAAACATGAATGTTCTATGAATTTAATTATTTTAAAGGAAAATACTGTAAAAAAAATAGGTAGATAATATTTTTGAATTGACCGCAGTATGAAGTGCTTACGGTATTATGATGCAATAATACGAATAAAATTTAATCATACAATAGTATTTTAAAAAAAGAAAATATATTTTTGTAAAACAATTTCAGACCATGATACAACGAATTCAAACTATATATTTAATCCTTACCTTTTTGGTGACAGGTGTCTTGTTGTTTTTTGTTCCGCTATGGACAACAATTGATGGTAAAGCTTTTTACTTTATGCAGGATCAGGTTTACACCATTTTATTAGGTTTGAGCACTATGCTTACCGTTATCAGCATTATTTCATATAAGAAAAGACAAAATCAGTTTGTAATGGGCAGGCTGAATATCATATTAAATTTAATTTTATTAGGATTATTTGTATATCGATCACTAAATTTATCTGGAGAAGCAGTTACTGTTTCTGAGAAAGGTATTGGGATGTTTCTACCAATTGTTGCTATCGTATTATTAGTTTTAGCTAATAAGGCCATCAAGAAGGATGAAGATCTTGTAAAATCTGTAGATCGTTTGAGGTAAACCTATAAACTTAGTTTATTGCGCGAAGAGAACCCGAATTGTATGATTCGGGTTTTTTTGTGGAAATTTCACTATATTTACCCATCATAAAAAGGAAAATAAATTTAGAATTCAGTATTGTAAATAGAATTTTCATAATTTCGCTTTTGTTATTTCAATTATTTATGACACATAAAATAAAAATACACCTCGCAGATGACCATTTAGTACTTATTGATGGACTAACGAATCTATTAAGTACGGTTTCTGAATTCGAAATTGTGGGTTCATCCTCTAATGGCTTAAATATTTTTGATGAAGTAACAGCTAATAAAGCCCATATTCTGGTATTAGACCTTAGTATGCCGGAAAAGGACGGTATCGAAGTCTTAAAAGAATTTCATCAAAAGGGATATCCCTGCAAGGTTATCATCCTCTCCAGTTATGACGATTTGAAAATCATTAGGGAAGTAATGAATTTAGGTGCCAGTGGTTATTTGACAAAAAAATGTGCCGGCGAAAATATTATTGAAGCCATTGAAGTGGTTAATGAGGGGGAAGAGTATTTTTGCAACTCCGTAAGAGAGAAAATCTTCAACACTTTTACAGATAATAATCCTAAATTAAATAAAAATTTTATTACTGAAAATTCTGTCCTGACATCCCGTGAATTAGAAATTGTAACACTAATTTCATTAGAATACAGCGGAAAGGAAATTAGTGAACAATTATTTATCAGTACCAATACTGTTGAAACGCACCGCAAAAACATCATGAAAAAATTACAGACAAAAAACACCATCGGGCTGGTTAAATACGCTATTAAGAACAACCTGATAAAATCATAAAATTTCCCAATATTGTTTTTTTTAAAGCTACAATCAGTGTATCAATATTACCTTTTTGGATATATATGAATTGTAGATTTTATATTTTTAAAATCAAATATTTCACAAAGACAAACACACATTAATATCCATGCATTTGATTTTAGAATTTAAACTGTATTTTTATCCACTAATTTTTTAATATGTCAATTTTTCGCAATTTTACAACTGCTTTTTTGATATTATTTTTTTGTTTTCCCGCTCTTAGCCAGAACAAAAGCTTTACACAAAAAGAACTATTACAACTTTATAACGAGGCAACTTCTAATCTTCATAAGGAAAACTACGAGAAATCGTTAATCCAATCGAGATTACTTTTAAATCATTCCCTTTTATTACAAAACAACCATTTAATTGGAAAAGCATACAACACAATTGCTGCTAATTTTGACGGTATCTCGGAACCAGATAAAGCTTTGTTTTATTACCAAAAAAGTCTAATATATGCTGAAAATTGCAAGGATCTGGAACTTCAAAACTGGCTCTACAACAATATTGGCAACATTTATTGCTTTGACAAAAAGAAATATGAAAAAGGAATTTCTTATTATATACAATCATTATATTTCAGTGACGAAACTAAAGATTCATCACAGGTTTTTCTTACCAAACTTAATATTGTCTGGGCCTATTTTGACATTGGACGTTTCTCTCACGGATACCCGTATCTACAGCACATCAATAAATACAATCAGAAATTTGGGACAGAAACAACTATTGCCGTTACTGACATGTTGAATGGAATGTATTATAATCATAAAAATGATAATGAAAAAGCAGATGCCTATTTTAAAAAAGGAATAGAAAATGCTCTTAAATATGATGAAAAAACCGACTTATCTTATATATATCAGGAATATTCAAAATTTCTATTTAAAAATAAAGATTTTGAAGCAGCGTACAAATACTTAAATGCTTATCAGGGACTTACAAATGAATTCAATCTTGAAGACAAGGCCAAAAAAGCAAAAATAGCCGGAATCAATCTCGAAATAGATGAATACAAACGGGAAATAGATAAAATGGGTGTTGAAAGCAAAAAAAAGGAGAAACTTTTTCACTCTGAAAATGTTCGTAAAAACAAGATGACAACCATTATCTTGTCCTTATTTCTGATTAGTATTATTTTATTTTACTTTTTTTACCAAAATACAAAACTGAAACAAAAAAACAGGATTAAAAATATTGAGAATAGGATACATCAAAATATTATAAACGCCAGTATAGACGGACAGGAAAGCGAACGAAAAAAAGTTGCTTTGTTTTTGCATGATACAATTAGTGCTTCGTTATCGTCAGCCGGAATGCATCTGAATGTTTTTTTATCTCAAAACAACCCTGTTCCTGATGAAATTATAAAAACAAAATTTATACTGGATGAAACACATGACAGAATAAGAGATATTTCGCATGATCTTCTTCCTACATTATTAGTTCGTTTCGGGTTGCTGTATGCTCTTGATGATTTATGCGAAAAATATTCGAATTCAACTTTGCATTTTGAGTACATGAATGCCATTCCAATCAAAAAAAGATATAATGAGAAATTTGAAACGCGACTTTATTTTATAGTTTCAGAACTTTTGAATAACATTATTAAACATAGCTATGCCAGCAGAGCTGAAGTTTCATTGTCAGAAAATAATAATGATTTAGTGATTAAAATTACTGATAATGGAAAAGGGTTTGATATTAACAAATTTAATTTTGTTGAAGGATTTGGTCTGAATCAAATCAAAGCGAGAATAAATAATTTAAATGGGCAATTTGATGTTAAATCAAAAATCAGTGGGGGAACTTCTATTAAAATAAACGTTCCTTTAAGCAACTAAACTCAAACTCCCATAGTATTTCATAAAAGATTATTTAATTTTTGGCCTCTACACAAATTTCAGGATACTATTAAAAAAGCATATAATCATAAAAAAAGACGCTCTAAATAGACTGAACCCAAAAGTTTAGACAAATTTATAATTAAGTTTGATAATAATGA
>CBFGNY010000037.1:0-29261 GCA_965650235.1 uncultured Flavobacterium sp.
CTGGCACTTATTGAAACATTTGTTCCTTCGATTTTTACATCTCCGGTTGCTTTTAGTTCTATGTTTCCGGCACTTTCCATTTTTATTCCGTTGCTGTCAATAGTGATTACATTTGAGTTTTCATCTTCAATCATAATGACACCCTGATCTTCATCAAGCGTTATCTTTTTCCCGGCGGGAGTTTCAATTCCGATTGATTTTTTTTCATCATCAAACAAAATCTTCATTTCACTTCGGGTGACAATTCCCTTTTGGTGGTTGTCATCTGAAGCTGTAATTGGGGCAGGCTTACCGCTGCTGTAGAGTGTTCCTAATACAATGGCATTATTAGGGTCTTCATTTATAAAACCGATGATTACTTCGTCTTCAATTTCGGGCCTGAAAAAAAAGCCTCTGTTATCTCCTGCATCAGGCGAAGCTACGCGACACCAGATCCCCTGTTCCTCATTATTGATGATTGGAATTTTTACTAAAATTCTGTCTTCTCCATTTGGGTCAGCTTCAAGTTGCGTTACAATCCCCACATGAAGCCCTTTTATGGCAGGAATAATTCCGGAACCGGTTGGCGTATGGATATCAAATGTTTCAGAAAACCATTCCGGATTCAATCCAAATTGCGCATCGATAGTCCAGTTTCCTTCAGATATTTCATGAAAAACTCCTGTTATGTAGGCATTGCCATTAAATCGGTCGCCCACGCCTTCAAGCGTGATAATCGTATTTGGTTTTACAGCAGGAATTCCCTGAAATTTGGCTCTTCCGCGAATTTTCGATAATTGCTGAAAGAGTAATTTCGCATCGGCCCAATCCTGAAGTTCGACTTCGGGAATGGTTCCCCCATGCCGTAATTCCAAGTTTTCAAGCTCGATTGTTTCGGCTAAATCAGCTGGAGAAAGATTGCCATTTAAGTTTATTTTTGGATCTTTAGCTTCAATTTCGACCAATTCCTGATTGGCATAATCCCAGCTGTACGAAGACACTTTTGCAAATTGATTCCGCGCATCGATTTCAGCATCAAAATCAAGTAAGGTCGCTCCAAAAGTTACTGTTTCAACAGGCGATGACTTTACATTTGGTTTGCTGATGGTAATTTTGCCATTTTCAACAAAACATAGTTTGCCGTTAGCCTGTGCACGTGATACTATAAAATCCCAATCGGAAGTGTTGTATTGCACGAGTTCTTTATGGCTGAAATTAGTTGCTTCGACGTCTTTATCCAATTCGTAGGCGTCGATGATTTCTTCGAATGCTTCACTGTCTTTTACATCATAAAAATATTTGCTCTTTCTGCCAATGGTAAGTTTTACTGCTTCGTCCTTACATTCAATGATCAACAAAGAAGTACTGCTTTTTATTTTTATCGAATGTTTGATGATGATGCCTTTATAAATGGTTTCCTCATCATTGTGATAGCCCGCAGTTATTTCAATTTTTTTTCCCGGTATCAATAAATCTTCATTACTAAGTTTAAAATCCCTTTCTGAAGCTTCTCCATCTGACAGGACAATTTGAGCCATAGGAATCCTGTTGACTTCATTATGTACCACAAGACTTTTTACCTGATAGGTTTTAGATAATTCTTCCCCTTCAATTAAAATTTTATGCGTTACTAAATCGGCACTTTTACTGGTTTGTATGACTCCGCTATTGTTCATTTAGGATTGTTTTTGCAGGGGTGGAAAAAATATTTTCTGACCCGTTTTTAATTTTCTGAAATTGATGATATTATTTACTTTGGCTACTTCCAGATAATATTTAGAATCGACGTAGATATGAAAAGACATCAAAGGCAGTGTGTCTCCAGCTTTTACTGTTCTGTAATGTGTTAAATCAGGCGATTTATTATTTTCTCTTGCTGCTCTTAAATTATCTTCAACAAATCCCTGGAATTTTGCTTTTGCAACAGCCCTGATTGGCGTTCCGTCTGGTTTGAAGAGTTTGAATTCTACGTTCATTTCGGTCAGGGCCCCTTTAAAAAGCAATGTCCCCCAGGAAATAATCAGGTAATTTGGCTTGTGTTCATCACCATTGTAATCCAGGATTACTTTTTTGAATTTCTCGATGTCATCAATAATTCCGTCGTCAGAACTTGCGTAGCCGTTAATTACCCCCGAGCGGTCAAAAACGAAATCAAGTTCCAGGTTTTCGGGTAATTTTTTATTGAACTTTGGAGAAACCGTACTCGTGCCGGAAGCCTGAGTTTCATCGGTTTCAATTTTATAGTGATAGGTATACTTTTCCGGATTCATTAACGTAGAAAATTCGCCATCCGCAATTTTGGTATTAAATTCCGGATCACTATAAGCAACCACTTTAAGTTTTTCTAATTCTCCAGCCATATCAGCGTTCTTTTTTGCGTTCAATAATTTTCATTACCTGTTCCACACATTCGGCTACAGGATCTTCTCCTTTGCTTTTTGGGGTGGCTGGTGCAGTACTTTGTTTTGATCCTTCGTTCACGTTTATTTTGATGTGAAGCTCTTTTATTTCTATTGGCATGATTAACTTTTAAGTAATGTGAAATAATTATAGGTGAGTTCGAAGTTTTCGACAACGAGCTTACTTTCTTCCGCATTAAAATCCTCAACCGACCATTTTACAGGATAGGCATGAACCACATTCCATGAAATCAATGGCTGATGTTCCTCATTGAGCAATTTGATAGTCAGGTTAACAGGTTTGAACGAGAAGTTTTCAATAGCCTCCCGGCACCAGTCGATAACTTTAGAATCAATCAGCATCCCTCTTTTTAAAGTCAGATTTGGATATTTTGTCTTTACAGGAAGTTTGTGCTTGAATCTGTTTTCACCGCCTTCGGCAATTTCTTCAGTTTCAATATCAACAGACAAGCCGGAAACTGATTGAAACTGATGGTCTTTTTCTTGAGAGTCAAGACCTTCAAATTCCACTAAAAAATGAAAACCAACGGGCGGATAGTAGTTAGCCATGATTAATCATTTTGTATCGATAAACCTTCATGAACCAATTCCATAGATTCGATAGCAACTTCGTTTCCGTCAGCTTTTAAATCAGTTGACTGCACTTTGGTTGGCCATGCATTTTTTACTTTCCAGGTAATGACTGGTTCGTGTTCCTCATTCAATAATTTGATTGTGATATCCCTTCTTTCGATGGTATTTAGTTTTACCGTATTCCACCAGGTATAATACTCATTATCACTTTTAAAAGTGCCTCTTTTCATAGTGATATTGGAGAACTTCTGCATGCCGGGCATTTTGATTTTGCTGTACTCCGGACTTGCGCCCTGACGGTATTCAATAACTTCAGTTTCTACATCCAGTCCGGAAACTTCTGTAAAACCTATTTTTGTTCCACCCCAGTCAACTGAGAAATGAAACTTTGGTAATGGATAACTCATGATTTATATTTTTTAATGATGATGTTAATTAAGATTCCTGCATTTTGTGAGAGAAGCGAAGTATGATGAATTCAGCCGGACGAACTACTGCCATTCCGATTTCAACAATCATTCTGCCTTCGAGAATATCCAAAGCCGACATGGTTTGTCCCAATCCAACCCTTACATAAAAAGCTTGTTCCGGTTTTGCCCCGGCCAAAGCTCCGGCCCTCCATTGAAGAATTAAAAAATTCTCAATCATTGCTCTGACTCTTATCCAGGTATTGGCATCGTTAGGTTCGAATACAAACTGTTCAGTTGCTTTTTTGATGGATTCTTCGGCCATGTTAAAGAATCGACGAACCGGTACATAACGCCATTCGTTATCATTACCTGCCAGTGTTCTTGACCCCCAAATCAAGGTTCCTTTGCCTGTAAAACTTCTGATGGCGTTTATGGATTTACCGGCAACAGTATCAATGTTAAGATTGTCCTGATCGCCATTTGTTATTTTTATTGCTGGTTTTATCACATAATTTATTCCCACATTGGCAGGTGCTTTCCAGACCCCTCTGTTGGAGTCTACGCGGGCATAAATTCCGGCCACGGCACTACTTGGTGGAAGTGTAAGTGGAAGTGCAGAAATCTCTGCTTTTATGGCATTATATGATTTGTTATCCAAGCCTTCAATTTCACCAAGGTAGCGCCCGTTCATTGCTCCATTATTAACATCAGTTGTCGTAACATTGTTGATTTCGGTTTTGATAGTGTCAACCAGCGTAACCATATCTTCATTTACAGTGGATTGGTTGAAAACATCAACAGTAATATTCAGAGTATTATCAGGTAAATTAATAATTGAAGCTGGTGCAGTAAACGTAAGCAGCTTGCCAATTTCGGTAATTACATTTGTGGTGTTGGTTTTTATATTTTGTTCCACTTTCAGGCTCGTATTGGCGGCTTTTAATTTAGCAGTCAAATCTTCCAGATTGTCCCTTACTTTTTCGATTTTATCATTTCCTTCAAATAAGGCAACAAAAATATCCAGTGCTGTCTGAAGTGCATCTCCTGCATTGGCAACTTCTTCTACAGATGCAATAGCAGATTCTGCAGCATTCTGTATTTTATCCTTATCAGAAATCAAAGTATTCAGATCGGCAGTTAATGTTTCTAAAATAGGAATGAAAGCAATAGTTTTTGCTACAGTGAATGTTTCTGCTCCACCAGCAGCATTGTTGTATCCTGCTGGGCTGTCAATATAAGTGAGTACATCAGCGACACTTCCTGAAATTGATTCATTGACATTATCATTATCTTCATCAGTTACCGAGATTAGGTTTCCTACAGTTAGAGTGACATTTGCCAGTGCATCTTCAACTTCACCAAAAGCAGTTGATATAGCATCAGGAACGTTGGTAACATGGTTGATTAAAATATCATCTTCATTATATCGATAATCAAGAATAGTGTCCAGATAAGGATAATAAGCTGCACCATATTTAAGGTAATCTTTCTCTAACGAAATTTTATTTCTTAAGGCTTGCGAATCAACTCCAATATCAGTAGAAGTATAAGTATCAAGAATAGTGAACCTATCCTGCAGATCGTGGCATTGTGTTAAAGCATTTGAATACAGGGCATAAAATTCATCCAGACTCAGTTCTTTTGCATCCGGGAATAATAGTAATGTGGGTTCGTCTTCAGCTTTTAATAAATTCAATCCTGCGTTTAGGTCATTAAAAAGAACAGGGTTTTGGTTGTTATTGACATCTTCGTAATTCCTTACCGAAACAATATAACATGGTCCGCCGCCATTTGCAAAATACATTTGAAGCGCATAGTACATTAAAAATGGTTTTGGAGTAGCTGGCTGATTGACCACAATGTTTCTTTCTGTTACCACATTGTCCGTTACCACATCTGTTACATCGACTGAAATTGTATCTTCAGGATATGCAAATCCAAAATACGTTTCATAATCCAGTAAAGAGGTAATTCGGGTAGGAACCCTATCCAAATCTTTATCAACTTTTTTACTGGCTTTTTCTGTATAACCAATAAAAGCGGGAATCGCAGTTTCTACCTGTGCAACCGAAGGAGGAAACTTTACGATTTCCTCAACATATACTCCAGGCGTTTTGTAAGTTGTTGCCATGATTAATTGTTTTTTAATTATTAAATGAATATTTCTGAATAGTAATCACTATTAATTTTTATTATTGATTTAACAGAAGGATTGGGATATTGACTGTTCTCTGGTTCTGACGGAGTAAAATCGGTGAGGGGATCAATTTCAACAAAACCCGAATAGGTTAAGGGTTTTGCTGTATTGGTTTCAATTTCGGTTATAGTCTTTCTGTTGATATATTTCCAAAATGTTTTCCGGTTATCAAAATGAATCTTAAAGTTCGGACTTATCATTTTGCCTGAATTATTTAAAATATTTTTAGAGCTGCTATCGCCTTTCATCGTCAGTGAAATCATTCCGAAAACATCTTGCCTTTCCGGAGTATGGAGTTCAGATATGAAATGTGCTGTTGTTTCTTCGGATACTAAATAATCATTTGAAATCAGGATGTTGTCATTGATTTTTGGAATCGATTTAAAAGTTACTGGTTCAGTTGAGGGTTTTACGTTGCCGAAGAGAAACATTTGTTCAGGAATAAATTCTAAATTGGTGTAATTTTCAAACTGATAATCGTTGATAGAAATTTTAAAATCCAGTTTCAAAAGAGCAGGGACACTTATAAATGGATCGGTTTCGTCATCTTCTTTCACTTTGATGTATATACGAAATCCAGTTTTTGTTGGCTTGAAGGCCATTTTATAATTTCTTAAACGCGTATTGGTTTCTACGGTTGGCGTTATTGTTACAAATGAATCGCTGTTGAATTTTTGAAGCATTTTTTCTTTATTTCCATCCGACATACCTGCATAAGTATCTTCACCACTGTTCAGAAAGTAATTGTGTAAAAGTGTTACTTCAAATAATAATCCATATGTAAGACTAAAACTCATGATTGCTCTTTTGTTTTGGCTATGCCTTTGACTTTGCTGATAAGTTGTCCTTCACCTTGTGCAATATTGCGTTCAATTTGTATCATGCTTACCTTGTATAAAGCCGATGGAAGCTGTTTACCACCCAATGTTCCCCAGATATAGTTCAGCTCTTCAAAAGTGGGTGTGTAGAGTTCAACTGAGAATCTAAAATTGTCGATATTGGTCATGGCTACATTATTTCTGTTGTAAATAGTATTGGCTTGTGTAAAAAGTTTTTTGCCTTGAAAAAATGCAATAATTTTAGAAATATCATTAAGAGAGTTGATATAAGCAGTTCTATTAGCGCTAAAAAGCAAATACAGGTTTAAATTGATGATGCTGTTTTTATAAATTGTTTTGGAGTCTTCAATAGCATGATTAGGAAAGTTTTTTAAAGTGGCTTCTTCGTCTAAATTGATTAGTGTAAGTGCCACTTTATCTTCCAAATTTGTGGCTGCATTTTCGTTTTGAGACTCTAAAAAAGCGATGTTTTCAGGCACAACTGTTTTTTCCAATCCGATTTCGTCTAGATAGTTGTTTACTTGCTCTGCAATTATTTGAATAACTTCAAAAATCATCTGGTAATAAAGTTTTACTTATGTTGCTAATTTGATTTTGATACTCTGCTTCAGAAAGTATAATTCAGATTTAGCCTTTCTAAGCAATATTGTATAGATCTATAATCGTTTATATTCCTGATTAGGAATTCTTCAGCTGTTAAATAATTTCATAACATCCATGCTTATTAATTATTCCTTCCTTCAATTAAGTTCATAATGTAAGGTCACGGTTGAGTATTGCAAGTCATAAACCTGACAAGCAGCCTGAAGTTTTTAATGTAGTTTTTGGAATTTAATTTGTAGTAAAAATTTCAGCTAAGATATGTAGTTGTACTAATTTTACTTACAAAATAAGGGTTTAATATGTTGCAAGTTAGAATATGAAACAAAAGAACGTAAAATGAAACATGCTATTCAGAATATTTTATTAAGCGATAAAATCGATAATTGCCTTGTATGCCAATTAATTTAAATGGGTTTTGGGGAGAATTTTACAAGTAGATTTTTGGCAACTAAATTTCAGGCAAGATGATATAAATCTTATTTGTTGCTTAATTAGATCAGTAAAATAGGGAAGGAGATATTAAACAGCTGCACATAACATTTTCAAAATGAGTAAGGCTTCCTTACTTAATTTAAAAGTTCAGTTGCTAAAGTTTGAGGAGCTAATGATTTTTAGAATTCTTGTCTTTGTGTTGATATGATTAAACTTTTTATAGTTAACTTTTTCAGGATGAGAGTGCATAAAAAAAGCTCCGGATCTCTCTGAAGCTTTAATAAATCTTAGCAAAAAAACATTTCCTACATTGAAGTTAAGGCAAGTTATCGCACAAAAGATGGGTGAGGTGAGTTTAAAATATATTCATATAAATATATCAAAATTATAATGTGAATTCAGGTCTTACGGTAGATGGTTTTTTATTACATATTCTTCAGCTTCCTGCTTATAGATACCGATTTTATTAGATTTAATTTTTACAGGTAAATTAATTATTTCCTCTGCTGTTTTAATACTTTTTACCTTTTGATTTGTCTGAATATAAAAATGAAGCAGATTTACCCTTGGCTCAAACCTAAATGGTTCAATACCTACATTAGCTAGTAATATTTGCTCTGTCCTGATAAAATCTTTTTGCGTGGTATAAATATTAGCCAACATGATATTGGCCTCTGGGATTTTGGATTTTTTCACGGAATTTTCCATCATTCCAATTCCAGTGCTGATCTCTTGATCGGTATATTTCTCGAATCCGAGTTTAAATTCAACAAATGCATCATCTTTAATAAAAAACATATCATTATCGCTGAGTTTATAATAAAATTTCTGATTTGTATCCTCAATCACCGTTTTAAAATCCCGTAAAGACTTAGTTTTTAAACCAAATAAAACACCAATAGTCAGAAATGCGAAAAAAGAAATACCCTTTAAAATACTCAATGCACGATTATTAGAAATAACAAAAATCTCAATTTTATTGTTTCCATAAACAAATAATATTGACAATGCCCAGACCATAAAAACCATTGCTGTTGGATTATACAAAATTGATGTAAACAATCCTAAGAAAACAAAAGCGATAACAATAGCAAGAGCGAATCTGGTACTGAGATTAAGTTCTGTTCTTCTAATTATTATAAATAATAGCGTGCCTATTAAAATAAAACCTAATAATCCAATCTCAAAGATAATTTGGATATAATCGTTTAAAGCATTAGAAACATAATCTGCTACCTTCATTTCTTTCCATGGGCGTTGTTCCTCAATGAAATAACGAGCCTTTGACTCATTATAAACCCCATCAAAATTAAAGATTCCATTTCCGAAAAAGGGATTTTTCTGAATATCTAAAGCAGCAATTTTCCTAATTAATGTCCTGCCGTGAACTGAGTCCTTGTTTAACTGATATAACAGATACAAGGAACCAAGAACTGCGATACTGATAAGGGCAAATAAAAATATAGTTTTCTTTTTGTTTGCCTTGAAAAAGTAAATGCAATTTTGAGAAGTAAATACTAAAACCAGAAAACCTATTATTAATGATATCCATGACGCCCTGGATTCTGTTAAATAAAGAACATATGTCATGGAAAAAAAACTCAAGAGCAAGGCTGCCTTGACAATTCTTCTTCTTTCCTGAAACACCAGAATTTGATATAATAAAACAAGTAAACCGACTACCATATAAACTCCTAAAAAGTTAGGATTTATAAATGTCCCTATTGTCTTAAAATAGCTGTTTTCGGAATTTATAAAGCCAAAATTTTGGAATAATGCCACTATCGATTGCAACAAACAAAAGCACCAAATCACATAAATAGTGTTGTTAAAAAGAACCTTTTTTTCCTGCTCCTTATCATAACTCCAACGAAATAAATAAAAGAGCAGTATATAGCATGTGAAAACCCAAAATTGGTCATACAGAAAAGTATAAAAAGAAAAAAGAAAATAATGGACAAGCACATATAAGTAAAACAGAAACATCACTATATCTACAGCATAAACCTTCAGTGCCTTGTTCTTTAAGACGCATACTGTTTTAAAAACTATCCATAAGGAAACCATAGTAACCAAATAAAGTTCCTTGCCAATTTTATTAGAATTTAAAATAAAGGGATATGAAATAAAAGGCAATGCTAAAATTAACATTATAAACACAGAATCTATTATATGAGACAGATTCTTTGCCAGACAGGGGTTATATTTACTCATAGGAAACTTTTATTGCAATGAAAATTAAAAGCAATTCATTAATACATTATTAAAAAAATCCATTCTAATACCATGTGATAAGGTTTGATAGTGGTTCAATCGTGAATATTCTTTCATAAAAATCTGGCTTAGAAGAACTCATTAAAAAAAGTCCGTTTTTTGGTAATTTTTTAAAAGAGACCTTGTTGTCTTCTGATGCAATCTGTTCTTCCAGAAGCTGCCAGTTACTATTCCAAACATAGATTTTGTATTTTTCGCCTTTTATAATCTGGAAAGGATTATTATCTGTATGCTTATTTTTATACTCGTTTTCCCTTGAAAGTGTTGCAGAAAAAGAATTCAGTGCATCTGGTTTTAATATCGTTTTAACACCTTTTTGGTCTAAAAGTATTGGGTAATTTTCAAAAACCATTTTTCCTGAAATAAATACGCTTGGTAAATAGACAATGTCCCTTCCCATATTTTTATAGACAGAAACTTTATTGTTTATTTTTGCCCAGTCCAATGGTCTCCAGTTACCTCTGTTAAATACATTAAGGTAACTAACTTTTGAAATGACCAGCGGGCTAAAAGAATAATTGACATCACTGACTGCAACATATTCTGATGTGACATCTACAATGTTTTTGCTTTTTAAAAAATCATCCGGGATTTCATTTTCAGGAATTAAAGTAGTCAAATTCCCTATTTGCTCCGAAAATGTAACCCTGAATACTTTACCTAATCGTTTGGCTACAGCATTATAAACATAGGGTAAATCCTGATTCCCGTTAAAAGGAACATGGATACCTTTATTGTCTATAACTGTATTCCAGTAGTGCCTGTTTGAAGAAGCTGCATAATGCGGTGTATAATCAAAAGTTGTTGCGACACCAAGTGACCTTCCGGCAAAAATAGCCACATTAGCCAAATCGGGGCAATTGCCTTCTCTCCAAAATAACAAATCTGCCGGGCCTAAAAGTTGTTTGGGGTCAAAACGTTTTAATACAAAATCAAAATGTTTAATGTTGCTTATTATGTCAGAACATAATTCTACAGGATCACTTGCGTCAGCCATTCCCACTGATAATTTCTCGAACGTCATCTGATATTCAGGTCTCCAATCCTGCATTGGTTCTGATAAACTTCGATAAGGCAGAATGTATTCGCAAAAGATTTTAAAATCATAGTTTTTTGACCAGGGGTTTTCCTTCCATGCTTTGAAAGCCATTTCGATATTCTTAATCAAAAACGCACTTTTAATGACGTCCTTATCTTTAATTAAAGTATTTTTGGGTACCATTCCAAAACTATCCTTTAACTCACCAAATTTCTTGGCAGCCTCTTCTATATCTTTATAATCAGTGACTTTAAAAGCAACTTCTTTCCCACTTTTATCCAGCCAGACATTGTCTGCAGAATAATGAATAGGCATATTTGTGGTTAAGAAAACTGTGGCATCATATTGCTCTTTATCTCCCTTTTTTTTAAAATATTCTAAAACTTTTGAAATTTCACTTGTGCTTATTTTTTCATCATTTTTTGACTGGCAAAAAACGATTACTGGAATTAAAAATAAAAACAGAATTAATCGCATTTGGAGTTTATTCTGAATTTGGGCTAATTTTAAAATGGAGTTATTCTTTTCTTTCATATTTAATATCCTTACAATTGAGAATTTTACTTCTTTCAGGATGTTTATAAGTTTGATATTCTTCGATTGAGGTTATTAGCTGTGCTTTGCAATACACCTTTCTGCTGTAGAGGATGGACACAGGTATTGTTAATGTGTTCTTTTTCCTGAAAAACGTCTGCCTCCTCTTTTTAATAATTTAATACTTCCTTCTTCATTCTATGTATCTTATTTCTGGATAATCGTTTAGTTTTTTTCAGAAGTATTTTTTTTATCATTCCTTAGTAAAGGACATCGTTTATGTTTATTGATTTTTCAAACCTTTTGGGGTATCTACATACATTTCAGAATGTATTGGTTGTATTGTTTTATCATTCGTTAATTCATATGGCATTTTATTGACGATGTGTTTAGCAGGTCTTGCGCTTGATGTGATTAAGGCAAGTGCATCACTTAATAGGGTTTCATTGGTATTTCCCAGATCGATTGTAGGGTCTTCATACTTTTCAACACCTGTCGGAAGGATTCCTTCCTGATAATCGCCAAAATTATTTTTGTTGCTCAATTTCATTACCAGAGGATGAAGGACATAATTGTGCTTGTTGTTGCGATTGGTCATGCTAAAATCAGGGGAATCATACATAGCAATTGAGGCAGTATTTTTACCAACAGTTTTTGCCCCAATCTGAACAACATTTATATAAGGTTTTAAACCGTTGATGATTAACTCACTAGCAGAGGCGGTTTGATAGCCGGTTAAAACATATAATGTATTTAATTTGAGACTGTTAATTGGAATTTGAGCCCCATTATCGTTTTTAATAATGTCTGTAAATTTTGAATATAAATTTTCGGGATAGTATTTTTTAAAACTGGCTTGCGCTTTTTTATTGTACTGATTATTTAACAGGACTTGTCCTGTAAACTGCCCTGTTATCATACTTGCAAGGTATATAGCCGTTTGTACGGCACCACCACCATTGTATCTTAAATCCAAAACCAAATCTGTTACTCCCGCATCTTTAAATTCGCCAAAAACAGCGTTAAGTTCTGTATCATAATCTGAAACAAATTGATTATAAACTAAATATGCCACTTTTTTATTCTCTGTTTCTATCACACTATGTTTAAAAACAGGGTTTTCGTTTAAGGCGGTTTTCGTAAGTTCTACCGATGTCCCATTGAGTAGGTTTATGGTGTAGGTGTTTGCATTGTCTCCAAATAGAAGGTTCCAATAATTATCGGTTGTTAGTTTTATACCATTTACACTGTCGAAAAAATCACCTCTTTTTATATTTTTAGTAGATGCGTTGGAATTGGGCACAACATATTCTACATATCCAAACACATCATTCTTTCCTCTCTCTTTTAGCCCAAAGCCCAAAGCCAGTCCGTTACTATTTGTCGTAATCCCCATACTTCTGGCTGTTAACGAATTATCTTTTATCATATAACTAAAGCGGTCAACCGCCCCTGTTGGGTATTTACTGCTTGGTTTGTAAAGCAGGTTTTGAAAAAAATCTTCGGGAGTTCCCGCAGTTTTTAAGAAATTATTCAGTCCTGTCTCTCCATTAAACCTGCTATCAGACAAATCAGGAACATTGTCTTGCCATAAGTAATAAGAATTCATTGCTTTCCATATAAAACGTTGTACTTCAGTATTCTTTTCGGGAACAGCAACTACCGTTTCTTCGGTAACATCATCTTTTTGACAGCTTTGAAATGCAAAAACAAGTAAAAAAAATAAGATAATACGGTTGATATAAATGGTCATATATTGTGTGTTTTTAAGAGTGATGAATAATAATTTAAAGCCAAATCTTCATAATAATAGCTTTTTTATATAAGAAATAATGGTTGGTCAATAGACAAGCCGGAGCCTTTTTTAATTTTATTGCTTTGTCAATAATATTGATTTCTCTCTTGGAAAAGTATAGGGTTTGTTTGAGAAATAATTAGGCGGGTTATCGAAAATCACCTTTGGTTCCGGATAGAAAAAGAAATCCAATTGGCCATTATAAACTCGTAACAAAATATTTCCCTCGTTCTGAATATTGTTGTCTATTCCTCTAAAGGATAATTTGTAATCGCCTTCTTCTGTAAAAACTATTCCTTTGATCACATACGGATTATCATCTGCAAAGGATTTGGTATCTATAAGCACAGTACCATTACTGTCGGTAATTTTATAACGTACTAATAGCGCATCAAACTTAAATAATCTTATATGAAAATCATAGGTGCGGGTTGTTTTTGTCACAACAATCTCGTACGTTTTATTTTCATCAGTACCTTTCCATGTTCCTACATATTTATTGAATGTGCCATTTATATCCTGTACATAATCGGGAAATTGCCCCTTCTCTGTAGTATTTTTATACTTTTCAAAATCTTCTATTGACATTATTAGCTGTGCTTTGCAATACAGGCTGCTTAATAACATAAACATTGCTATTATTATTCTTTTCATAGTTTTAAAAAACTGATAAAAAAGCTCCAACCAGTCAGTAGACGGCTGAAGCTCTTATTTTGTTTTATTGCTTTGTCAATAATATTACTTTTTCTTTTGGGAAAGTATAGGGTCTGTTTGGGAAATAATTAGGAGGGGTACCCATAATAACCTTTGGCTCCGGAGAAAAAAAGAAACTCATTTTGCCATCATAAATTCGTGTCAAAATATTGCCATCGTTTATAAGATTGTTATCCGTTCCTCTAAAAGATAATTTGTAACTGCCTTGTTTAGTAAATTCTAATCCTTTAATCACATACGGATTGTCATCTGTAAAAGATCTGATATCTACAAGTACCGCACCATTACTGTCTGTAATTTTATAGCGTATTAATAACGCATCAAACTTAAATAATCTTATATGAAAATCATGAGTGCGGGTTGTTTTTGTCACAACAATCTCGTACGTTTTATTTTCATCAGTACCTTTCCATGTTCCTACATATTTATTTAATGTACCATTTATATCCTTGACATAATCGGGGAATTGCCCCTTCTCTGTAGTATTTTTATACTTTTCAAAATCTTCTATCGACATTATTAGCTGTGCTTTGCAATACAGGCTGCTTAATATCATAAATAGTATTATTACTGTTCTTTTCATGTTATTGCGTTTTTTTAAAATTATTTACAAGGCATATTTGAGGCAGAAAATTTAGTTCCATCAGAAGTAACTCCTAATTTGGTTGGGGTTGTTCCAGGGGTTGTCTTGTATATGGATATGCTTGGGATTTTTATATCGAATTCAAGAAAAGCTTCAAAAGCATTTTCGATGCCTCCATAACTAGAAATACCAGCTTCGCTTAAATTTGTTTGATAAGCATTTTCAAGCCCAGCTACATCTATTGATTTTCCTTGTATATCGCTGTAAGAGCCTTCGTATTTTAAGGTATATACTTCTCCTGTATTGGTGACTAAGGTAGAAAATACATCTGATATAGCCACGCCATTGCTAGCTGTATTTTGTAACATTGTTACAAAGGTATTTAGATCTTCTCTCGAAAACATCTGAATAAATACTGTTGTTTCTGGCAAGCCATTTGTACCTGTGGTTGTACGTGGCAATGTATGGTCATGTATAATTCCGTACAATTGACTGTAATTAGAAAATTCTAAATTACCTTTAGAATTGTTCGTACCTGGTACATAATTGCTAGACCCTTTTGCTATGGAATACCCATATTCTTTTGAGCTGTCGGTCTTGGCTTTTGCGATAACCTCTGCAAGTTTTTCTTTGTACTTCGTATCAGCATTTAATATCGCTAAGGCCGCACAAGGATCTATGTTTGGTTTAGGTGTCGGGGCCGATGGTTTTGGTGGTGCTGATCCACCACCAGTTGTTCCACCAGTAGTAATGGGCGGTGTTGGTGTTTGTTTGGGTATATTTTGTTGCATTTGTTCTTGCTGCGCTCTAGCTTTTGCGTCCTGGGCAGCATTTATGGCAGCCCAATCAGGTTGGGGACTGCCGTAAATTATTCTAACACCGGTCTGGCCAAATTGAGAGTCATAATAGCTGCCTCCATATTCAGAGTATTGTGCAAAACCTTTCATTGAGCATAAAACAATCATAAGGCAAATATAAAGTTTTTTCATCTGGTCTATTTTTTTATTAAGATTCTGGAGTGCATTTCATTGCCAACCGCTACACGTACTATGTACATTCCGGCTTTTAGGGTAGCTCCGCCCAGCGTGTAGTGATGCTTTCCTGCCGTTTGTAATGCCCCAGGTTCCAGTGTTGCTGGTACTGGGTTTCCGTTAAGATCATAGACATTTACACTTACTTGTGCCTCCTTTTCTAACTCGTAAGCTATAAGTACATCTTCTACAAAAGGGTTTGGATATAAAACAATAAAATGATCTTTTTGATCGCTTATAGCAAGAAGTTCGTCATTAGTCAATTCTTCGTCTTCTCCTTCTGCAGTTTGCTTTAAGATAACCCGCATTGGTGGTCCCGGCTCATTCCATTGATTGGTGAAGGTTTGTAAATTGCCTATTAAATACGTTTTCTTGTTGATTACCTTAAATTCTATTTGTGCTGACAGCACTTCCCAATTTATGGTATTTACATCTGGGCGATCGCTAAAAGGCCAGTCAAAAACCATATTTAACTTGTCAAAATACAACGCATTGTCTTCCCATATAGCTGTGGACTGACTTGTTGTTTTGTTAATCTCCCATTTATAATTTACAGTATTGTCTTCTGCTGAAAACTCACTATTTAACGGCAATACTTTCACGATTTGTTTGCCTGACCAATCTAATTCTATCAGTTTTCCTTTCCATTTACCATTAAGGTACTTTGATTTAAGGATCTTCTTCTCAGTTTGCTGCGGTGTATCGATTGTCAATTTATCGATTGCTTCTTTTGCAATACCAGTGTTTTCAGGAGTTTCTTTTTCTTTTAATTCGTTAGTAATTGCGGTATCAACATTTTCTTTCACATTTTGTGCAATATGTTTTAAAAGTTGTTCACTATTTCCTGTGTGGCTTTGAGTGTAATACAAGATTGCTTTATCCTCATCTTTAGGAACGCCATAACCAAAATAGTAACAATTACCCAACCAGTGTTTAGCCATAGGCCAGGAAGATAATTCGAACCATGAAATGGCTTTTTTATAATCCTGAGGCAGTCCAAAACCTTTAAGGTACATATAACCTATACTATAAGAAGCCTGTTCATTACCATGGTCAGCTGCCAGGGTGAGCCAATATAAGGCCTTGTCAAAATCGATGTCGCAACCGGTACCGATCATGTAAAAACGTCCTATGTTATATTCAGAAGAAGGATAACCTTTTTGGGCCGCTTTCATTATATAATCAAAGGCTTTGTTATCGTCTTTTTCAATCCCTATACCATTTTGATACATAAATCCAATAAAAGCTAATGATGCAGCATCTCCCTGATTGGCACAATCTTGCAGGATTAAAAAGGCCTTTTCATAGTCTGGTTTAGCATCTGGAGTGCCTAACACATAGGCTCTTGCCTCTTCAACGGTTACTGCACAATTGTCTTGGGCATAGTTGGCAAATCCCGAAAGGAAGCAACTTAAAAGAATTAATTTTTTTTTCATGTTAATAAAGTTTGGTTTGTGGTAATTGTTTATTTTTTAATTTCGGTGGTTACGTTCATCATTTTTTGAATTGTCTCTCTGATATTTTTCTCATGTCGATATTCAACGGCACGCAGTTTTTGCTGGTACAATTCATAACTGTATTTATAATATTCTTCGGTTACTATTTTTTCTGTATTCTTTTCTAAAACCAGTTTTTGAATTTCATCGTATTGTAAATCGGTAAGTTTATAAGCAGATTTTAAAGTTTGAAATTCTTTTTGGGTATCTCGATTAATTCTGTTTTGCATTTGGGATACGAAAACGGTTCTGAATTCTTCAATTTTTAATATTCTTCCTAATTTAGCTCTAAAATCCATCCTTATTTTATCTTCAATATCTCCATCATCATGAAAATGAACCACATAACTTGCCTCGTTTTCACGCCATGTTTTCTCTCGTTTGTTTTGTCTTTCCTGTTCGTTTTGCAGAGCAAGTAAAATCTGGTTTACTCTGTCGGAATCGACATTTGCATCTTTCAGCTTTCTAATCAGAGTATCTGTTTTCGTGTTTTTAGAATAAAATAACCCGAAGCTTTTCAGTAATTCTCTTTCCTTATCTGAGGATTTTATTTTTTCTTCTGTATAATTATTCCATGATAAATCATCATCATAGTTGTAATATTCTTTGATAACAATTTCATTAGTAGTGGTTTCTAAAAGTAGTTTTTTGAGTTTAGCTTCCTGATCGGGAGTGAATTTGTATCTTTTTTTTAAAAGATTAAATTTATCACTGGCAATTATTTGTATTCTGAAATTAAATTGGGGGAGGAATAATTGTTTAAATTGTTCAATCGAAATGATTTCAGATAATGATTTCACAAATTTTTGATCATTATATTTAGTAGTTGTTTCTTCATCGTGAAAAACAAAAGGATATTTAGCATTTAGTTCTTTTTCCGATTCTATATTTTCGTTAAGAAGTTGGTCTTTTTTTATCAGTAGGTCTTTGATTTGTAAAATTTGAGTTTTTGATAAACCAGCTTCATTCATTGTAATTTCAAAATTATCAATGAGGCTGCTTGTTTTGTCTGACTGACTATAAAGGAGCTTGATTTGGAGTAGAAATAAAACAACAAGGAAAAAGTGTATTTTTTTAATCATATTTTATTTGTAAAATTTTTCATCAAAATTACAATTAAACACACTTTTTTGTAGTATTATTTTTCCAAAACACAGTACTATTCTATCATTAAAAAGTACTAAATCAGGTAATTAATAAACCAGATAATTGTTTCGTAAATACAATTTTTCAGCATCAAAAAGCAGTGCATAAAAAAAGCTCCGGATTTCTCTGAAGCTTTTATTAGTAGCGGGGGAAGCATTGAAATGTCTATGTATTTTCCATTAAGACAAGAATGAATTTACAAATGTTTTAATCATTAAAGATTTTTAATTTTATGTAATATCTTTTTTCTGAATGATATTTAATTCCTTATTAAAAGAATTTCTATACTTCTTGATATACTCTGAAGGTTTCATCCCAAACAATTTTACGAACTGCTGACGGAAATAACGCTGATCTTCTATACCAACCTGAGGACCAACCTGCGCGATATTAATATTTTCAGTCAACATAATTACGGCCGCCCTTCGGATTCTGATAGACCTGATAAAAATATTTACTGTCTGTCCTGAAATTGCTTTAATCTTTTTGTAAAGACTGGAATGGCTCATGCCCATTGCAGCAGAGAAACTCTTTAGGTTAAATTCACTGTTTTCAAGATTGGCCTCAACTATCTCAATACATTTATCAAGAAATTCTTTGTATTCAACGGGAACTTTATTGCCATTTTCACGAAGAGTTATACTGTCTAAGAAATACTTGCGTAATTGCACTCTGTTTCGAAGAACGGAATCAACTCTTGCCAGCAGTATCTCACTATCAAAAGGTTTGGTAACATAATCGTCTGCACCTTCTGCAATACTTTGCAAATGAATATCATTGCTGGTTGTAGCCGTGAGAAGTATTACGGGAATATGGCTTGAATCATCATTTTGTTTGATTTCTTTGCATAAATCTAAACCGTTCATGCCTTCCATAGAAATATCGCTCAATACGATATCAGGCATGTATTTTTGGACAAGTTTAAGTCCTTCAATTCCATTGGCTGCCGAATAAACAATATATTTTTTGGAGAAAAGCTGTACCAGATAATGGTTCATTTCGGGATTGTCTTCAACAATTAGCAATACTTTTTTTGTACTGATTAAAGCTGACGGTATATTTTCTGAATTGGATGACTGATTTGTGCTTTTTGGTACATTTTGATCTGCCGGCATTCCTTCCAGAAGTTCACCCACCAGAGGCGACATTTGAAGATGACTCTCATTGATGCTCATTTCTGCAAAATGACTTTTTCCTTTTGGAAGTGTAATAGTAAACGAAGTGCCTTTTCCTATTTTACTTTCACACTTTATCTCGCCATGATGTTTAGTCACAAAATATTTGGCAACATAAAGTCCTATTCCAAACCCGTTGCTGGCTTTAGATTTAATCTGTTTGAATTTTTGAAAAATAGTATCAATATCATTCTCATGAATTCCGCTGCCTGTATCTGATATAACAATAGAAACATCAGCTATTTTCTCGATGATCTCAATACTTATAGTTCCGTTATTAGGTGTGAATTTGAAAGCATTTGAGATTAAATTAAATAGCGTAATCTCTATTTTTTCATAATCGCCATATATTTCTACGGGTGCTTCTTCTTCGATAAACTGATAACTTAAACTTTTAACCGCTGCCATTTGCGCAAAGTTTTCATAGATTTCACGGCAAAGACTGTTTAAATTAATTTTGGAAATTTTGAGTTCATCAAGATCCGTTTCTGCCTTTCTAAACAGCAGTAACTGATCGGTAAGACTCAATAATCTTTTGGCATTTTTATAGGCGAGGTTCAGGTCGTGATCATCTTCGGGAGCATTTTTTCTGTCAAGGGTACTTTTTAGCGGATTTATAATTAAAGACAGGGGAGTGCGTAATTCATGAGCTATATAAGTAAACATAGAAAACTGTTTTTCGGCATGTTTCTTGTCTTTTTTATGCTCCATGCGGGCCAATTTTATTTCGTAGCGAAGTCTTTCTTTGTTTTTATGATAACGCACATAAGCATAAATTGCCGCCGCAGCTGCTATTAGATAAAACATATAGGCCCACCACGTTCTGTACCAGGGTGGAAGGATTTTTACCGTCGCCAGCGTTACTTCATTAGTCCAGTTTCCAAAAACATCGATTGTTTTTACTTTAAAAACATAGGTCCCCTCGATCAGTCGGGAATAATTTGCCCTGTTATTCTTAGAGTCATAATTCCAGTCTTTGTCCCATCCTTCGAGAAAATAAGCGGTATTAATTTTTTCGGAATTGACATAATCCAGATAAACAAAATCAAAACTCAATGCCGATTTTTCATAAGGAAGTTCGGCAGTGCTTATCATTTCGAGTTTTTTTTCTGTGATATAAGGACTATCCAGTTTTAAAGACTGATTGTTTACCAGCAAATCATTTAATAAAAACTTGCCTGTGTTTTTTTTGTCTTTTATATTGTTAGGATCAAAAACATTGAATCCGTTTATACCGCCAAAAATAAATTCTCCTGTCGAAAGTTCGGTACCTGCATTCCAGCTAAACTGATTGCCCTGAAGCCCATCAGACACCCCGAAATTTCTAAAAGTATTGTTTTTAGGATTCAATCTTGAGATCCCGTGATACGTACTCATCCATAAATTTCCTTTGTTATCTTCTAAGAGACGAAGGATTGTATTGCTAGAAAGACCATTTTGTGTTGTATACTTTTTGAAAGTGCCTGTTCTTCGGTTGTATAAAAGCAGGCCACCTTCAACAGTTCCAATCCAAAGATTTTTGTTTTGGTCTTCAGTGATGCATCTGATGGTATAATCTGAATGATATGTTTTTATTTTTTTTGTTTTTGGCTCTATTTCAAAAAAGGAGTTAAAGGTGCCGCCCCAGATTTTTCCGTCTTTGGTTTCGTAGAGGCACGTAACATCGCGTAAAGTATTACTGTAGCAGATAAATTTATTTTGATTCCTGTCAAATTGATATAGTGCTCCGTTATTAGTAACGGCAAGCCACAACGTTTTTTTTGAATCTAAAAATAGTTGCCATGATTCCTGTTCTGCTTTTTTAGTAAATGGATTATAAATGGAGAAATTCTGAATTACTTTTGATTTGGGATCAATGCGGCAGACACCGCCTTTCCACATGGCAACCCAGATGGCATTATCTGAATCCCTGACAATACTGGTAACAAAATTGCTTTGAATTTTTCTGCCGGTAGGAGATGTGGTTGAGTAAACATCATATGTATTTTGTTTTCTGTTCCAATACCGCATTCCGGCGCCATCAGTGCCAATCCAGATATTTTTCTTTTCATCTTCGCAGAAAGAAAGCATGAAGTTTGCGGCAGGATCTTCGTCTTCTTTATGAGTCAGCGGATCCTTGCTTTTAAAATGATTAAAATAGAGTGGTTTTTCTCCCATCATACTTACGCCGCCACGGAGGGTTCCAAACCACATTTCTCCGTTTTTGCTTTCGAAAATATCATACAGAGATTTACTTTTAAGCAACGAAACAGGACCGCTGGCACGATACAAAATGGGTTCGTTTTGGTTTTTTGTAATGGTGTAAAGCCCCGCACCGTCTGTGGCAATCCAGAGTCTGTTTTTCTGCTGGAAAAAATCGCGTACGACAGTTTTCTCTTTAAAGTAATTTTTAGAGTACGTATTCAGGCTGTCATTGTATAAGTACGCACCTTCGTCTGATCCAATCCAGAGTCCCCCATTTGTTAGTTTAATACAGTTTGCACTAGTAATTGTATTATTGAGAAGCGTTATTTTTTTTGATTTAGTATCATATTGGCAAAGGCCGGTTCCGGTTATAAAAACATAGAAAATTTGTTTTTTAGTGTTATAAGATATGGATCTTGCGATATAATTTAATTTCCCGGTAAAAGGTATTGCGGTTCCAATTTTATCGCCTTCCTTAAAAAGTACTATTGCTTCTTTTGTAGCAACGAGAATGAGACGTAAAGAATGTACAGCAATTATTTCGTAGGCAGTAACGCTTAATGGTTTGACTTTTTTGTTTGTATCGTAATATTGCAATGCACTGAATGAAGATCGTTCTGCATTAAAAATCACCGGTCCTGCAGTTGTTCCTATCCACAAATTATTTTCAAAGTCCCCTTCTATGCAGCTAATAGCATTTCCCTGAATAGAATATGGGTCGGTATGAATATGACGGTAAGTCTTAAAATCATTTCCATCATATCTGTTAAGTCCGTCAAAAGTTCCAAACCACATATAACCATTTTGGTCCTGGTATATAGTTGCAACAGAATTGTTAGAAAGGCCAGATGAAATATCCAGATGTCTTATCGGGTAGTTCTGTCCGGATGCCTGAAGGTACAGAAGAATAATAACAAGAAAGAACTTTAACTTATTCATAAAAAAAATTAAAAGTGTGCTGTTCTTTGATATACGAAAAATAAAAGGAATTGGTCAGAAAGCATATTAATTTTTTATGTAAATATTTCCAGTTTTTTACTTTGCGAAAATAAAACAATTATTATGTAATGTAAAAACAACATTTGATTTTTTAGCTGAATAGCCTTTTTTGATTGTATGCATTTTGAATTACTCTTGCTAATGGTAAGATTTTGAGTGCTTTAAGTTTTTTTCTGAATATTAATAAGACATAAGATTAATTAATTTGGATCTATTATTACATAGTTTTATTGTTTGTATTGTAATTTATTTCGGGCAAAAAAATAAAATAAGGTTTTTTTAAAGTAGCGGTGAGCAGGCTTTTACGAAAATGTCCCCCTTTATAAATGAATTTTTCCCTGTATTGACAACGACCTGTACCTTTATTTTGCAGCGTGAGTTGATAAGCTGTAATGTTTGAATAATTATGTCTTAATTTTTCATTACTGTACATAAAATCACAAAACCCAAATTAAATAAAAAATTTAAAAAAGTATGAAAAAATTTTACAACAAATTTTTACTTTTATTATTACTGCTTCCTTTTTGTGTTTTCGCTCAGAGCACAGTAAAAGGCGTTGTTCTGGACAAAAGCACGGGACAACCGATACCAGGAGTAAATATAAAAGTATCACAAGGTAATTTAAGCATGACTACGGATTTTGATGGTAAATTTCTGTTTACCGGCTTGAAAGAACAAGCTCAAATTACTTTTTCATTTACAGGTTACACAACTCAGACTATTACTGTTGGAACCCAAAGAGACATCACTGTTAGTATGGAGGAAGATCCTAATCTACTTCAGGAAGTCGTGGTACAAGTGGGATATGGTTCTGTAAAAAAGAAGGATGCAACAGGTTCTGTAGTTGCACTTACAACAAAAGATTTTAATAAAGGTAACAACATTACGACTGAAAACCTTCTTAACGGACGTGTAGCTGGTTTGTCTATTAATTCTTCTGGTGCCCCAGGATCTTTATCTGAAATAAGAATCCGGGGAGGAAGTTCGCTTTTTGCAAGTAACGATCCTTTGATCGTTATTGACGGATTGCCAGTAGAAAACACTACCAATGTAGGTTCTGCCTCCTTTTTGGCCTCTTTAAACCCAGCTACAGTTGAATCTATGACAGTATTAAAAGATGCATCTGCTACTGCAATTTATGGTTCTCGAGCTTCTAATGGTGTAATCATCATTACAACAAAAAAAGGAAGCAATACATTATCAGTTGATTATAATGCACAATATGCTGCAGGAAAACTGACTAATACTGTTGATGTTTTTAGCGCAGATGAATACAGAAAACTTATCGCAGACAGAAGACCTCAGGATGCTGGTAGATTAGGTACAGCAAATACAGACTGGCAAAAAGCGATTTACCGAAACACGGGATCTTTTGATCAGAGTCTGGCGGTTAGAGGTAGTTTATTTGACATTATCCCTACTAGTCTTACCCTAGGAAATACAAATCAGGAAGGCTTACGTATAACTAACGAGTTTAAAAGAAACACTGTTGGGTTGGTAATGAATCCTGCCTTTTTTGAAAACAGCTTAAAAGTAAAATTGTCGGCTAATTATGCTTACGAAAAAAACAGGTTTACAGATGGTGTCGAAGGAACTGCTATTGGTTTTGACCCAACGCAGCCTATAAGAGTTGAAGGCGCTCCATACGATGGTTATTTTGAATACCTTGGCGCGGTTGATCAGGACGGAAACTACCCTTTAAATCCAAATGCAGCCAGAAACCCGGTTTCACAATTACTTAATACCAGGGATATTGCAACCAGTAATCGATTTTTTGGAAACTTTGAAGTAGATTATAAACTGTACTTTTTTCCAGAAGTAAGAGCAGTTGTAAATGTAGGTTTTGACGAATCTAATGGTGAAAGAACCAGATTAGTTAACCCAAATGCAGCTTCAGCTCCAACGCTTAATAATTTTCCTTACGGTACTAATGAATACACTGATGCAAAAAGACAAAATAAACTATTAGATGCCTATTTAGTTTATAATAAAACTTTTGATTCATTAATTTTTGAATTAACAGGAGGTTATTCTTATCAAAGATTTGAAAGTTCAAGATTCGAGACCGGTAATATTTTAAACCCAAATCTACCGTCTACATTCCCTGAGACTACTTTAGATACTGAAACTGTCTTAATTGGTTTTTTTGCCAGAACAAATTTAAACTTCAGAGATAAATATTTATTGACTTTATCTTACAGAAGAGATGGTTCTTCAAGATTTGATGAAGAAAATCGTTGGGGTAATTTTCCTTCAGTTGCTTTTGCATGGAAACTTAAAGAAGATTTCCTTAAAGAAAACAAAACCCTATCTGATTTAAAATTAAGATTGAGTTATGGTATTACAGGTCAGCAGGATATTCCGGAACCAAACGGTTACCTTCAAAAATACGAATCCGGAACAGGAAACTCTCAGTATTATTTTGGAACTGATCCGGTTACAATTGCACTTCCATACAAACGAACAAATGGTTTAAAATGGGAAGAAACAACTACTTATAATGGAGGTTTGGTTTTTGGATTTTTAGATAATCGTATCACGGCAAGTTTGGATGCATATTACAAAGACTCTAAAGATTTATTAGCAAATGTGGCTATTTCTGACGGAAGTAATTTTTCTAACAGAGTATATCAAAACATTGGAAGCTTTACAACAAAAGGAGTTGAACTTACAGTTAATGCAAGTGCTGTTAAAACTGAAAATTTCTCGTGGAATGTTAACTTCAATGCGTCTAAATTTGAAAGAAGAATTAGCGAATTAGCTTTTAACTCTGATATATTTTTAGGAGACAATATTACAGGAAACGGAAGTACTTCACAAATTTTCAGAGAAGGGTTTACGCCATATTCTTTCTATGTTTACAAACAATTATATGATACTGCAGGAAAACCAATAGATGGTTCTTTTGCTGATTTGAACGGTGATAATATCAAGAATGATGCAGACAAATACATCTATAATAATCCGGATCCGGATGTTACTCTAGGATTTGCATCGAATATGAATTACAAAAAATTCGATTTCTCTTTCAATTTAAGAGCAAGTATTGGTAACAATATATTTAATGGAATGGATGCTTCAAGAGCACAGTACAGCTCTTTGATAAATGGTGGAATTTTAAATAATATTCCTACTCAGGTAAAAGAAACCAACTTTCAAACTACTGAGAATGTTGTAATGTCAGATATTTATGTAGAAAATGCTTCTTTCTTAAAAATGGACAATATTTCTTTAGGATATACTTTCGACAAAGTTATTAATGAAAAAGTTTCTTTAAGATTATCAACAGGAGTACAGAACGTTTTTGTAATTACCAAATACAGTGGTTTAGATCCTGAAATTACAAATAACGGTGTTGATAAAACGATTTATCCAAGACAACGCACTTTCTTGTTTGGTGCCAACCTTAAATTTTAATAAAATGAAAAAATATATAATAATAACTATTATAGCACTCGCTACTGTTTTTCATTCTTGTACAGATGACTTGAATGTTGTTTCTGAAGATGATGACGTACTTTCAGCTGATGCTTTGTTTTCTACTCCCGAAGGATATAAACAAGCCTTAGCTGGGGTATACGGAAACCTTACTCTTACAGGTACCCGAGGACCTGTTTTTTCTTCATTGGAAGGTTTAGCAGCCGGAACAAGTCAGTATGTAAGATGCTTGTTGAACCTACAGGAACTAACAACAGACGAAATGATCTGGAGTTATGAAAATGACGAAGGTACTGCAGAATTACAAAGAAGTATCTGGACAGCTGCAAACCCAATTATTTTAGGAATGTACAGCCGTACAATGGCTTCTGTTGCCTATGCTAATGATTTTTTGCGTGAAAGTACACCTGAGAAATTAACAGGAAGAAATATTACAGATCCTGAAACTGTAGCCGAAATTGAACTTTACCGAAAAGAAGTTCGTGTTTTAAGAGCATATGCCTATTACAACATGATGGACCTGTTTGGAAAAGCACCTGTCTATACTGAAAACGATCCGTTAAATTTTGCGGGTTCTCAATATGACAGAAAGCAGTTATTTGAATTTATTGAAACCGAATTAAAAGCTGTTTTGCCAGACTTAAAACCTGCAAGAACCAATGAATACGGAAGAGTAGACCAGGCTATGGCACGTATGATTCTGGCAAAAATATATTTGAATGCTCAGGTATATGGACAACCTGAACGATTTAATGATTGTGTTACAATGTGTAACGAAATAATTGCTGGAGGGTATACGCTTAAACCAAAATATCTGGAAAACTTTATGGCTGATAACCATACATCTGAAGAAATGATTTTTACAATTCAGTCAGACGGAGTTCTTACTCAAAACTGGGGAGGTACAACCTTTTTAATTAATGGTCAAATTGGAGAATGGGAAAATAATGCTGCTGATTTTGGAATTACCGGATGGACAGGTGCACTCCGCATCAGAAAACAATTTGTACAGAAATTTGATGGTACAAAATTCAGTCAGGATGACAGAAATACTATCGGAACTGGTATTGAAGGCGTGTCATCAAAACAAAGAACAATAGATATTGCCGATATTAGTGTAAAAACACAAGGGTATATTTTGTCTAAATTCTCTAATAAAACTTCTGCCGGAGTTAAGGGGAAAAATACCGATTTTGCAGATACTGATTTCCCACTATTCAGATTAGCAGATGTTTACCTGATGTATGCAGAGGCTACTTTAAGAGGAGGAAATGGTACAATTGCCCAGTCACTTGTTTATATAAATAATTTGAGAGAAAGAGCCAATAATAATTCTACTGCTGGTAATATTACGGCAAGCGAATTGAACCTACAATTTATAATTGACGAACGTGCACGTGAATTACACTGGGAAGGTCACAGAAGACAAGATTTAATCCGTTTTGGATTATATACCGGAGGAACTTACAATTGGTCATGGAAGGGAAATGCTGCCAGAGGAATTTCAATTTCTTCTCATAGAAGACTTTTCCCAATTCCTGAAGCAACATTGGGAGCGAACAAAAACTTAACTCAAAATACTGGTTACTAAAACCTTTTTAACAACATAAAAGATAATAAAATGAAAAATATATTCAAAATTTTTATTGCTGTAGCAATACTTACAGGATTATGGTCTTGTGAAAACGAAGAGAGTTTGATGATTTTACAGCCTCAGGAAGCGGCTTTCTCAATTATTACACCAGAGAGTGGATCTTCAACTATTCTTAACGAAGCAACACCAGCTAATACTGCCCTTACAGTAACCTGGGAAAAAGTAACTTACGGAGCACCAACGGTTGTAACTTACACTGTTCAGTTTGCTGCTAATGACACTGAATTTGCAGCTCCTATTGATGTTACATCTTCAACTTCAACTAATTCAACCATTGATGTTAACGAACTTAACACAAGAGCATTAGAACTTGGATTAACTCCAAATGTAGAAGGTGCTATTGATGTTAGAATTAAAGCAACTGTTGGGACTGCAAATGCTGAACCAAAATTCTCAGATGTAATTACAATTATAGTAACTCCATACGGAAGTACAGAAGTACCAGTTGTTACTTTGTATTTAGTAGGTGATGCCACTACAGCGGGGTGGAATGTTAACAACAACAACATGCCACTTTTTGCAGATCCTAATGACAATACAAAACATTATTATACTGGATATTTTAAAGCACATGTAGACGGGTTTAAAGTACTTGGAAATATTGATTCATGGTTACCTGCGTATGGTCATGACGGAACCACAGTGGTAAAAAGAACGTCTTTTGATCAAACTGATCCAAGCAGTTTCCCAATTGCAACTGACGGTTATTATACTTTCGAAATTAATATTCAGGATTTAACATATAAACTTGATGAGTACACAGGATCAACAGCAACTACCTATAGCGAAATATTTTACTCAGGTAGCACTATAAGCGGAGATGATGATAATTGGGGCAACGAAAGCATTGCTTTGACAAAATCAACGTTTGATCCTCACATCTGGAAGGTTTCAGGTCAAACCTTAAAAGAAGGAAATATGAAATTCCATACTGCAGGATGGGCTAAAGAATGGGGAAACAATGGAGGAAACATCTTTGTTGAAGCAGGAAAGTATGATATTTGGTTAAACGATTTAGATGGTCGTTATACATTTATCAAAGTGCAATAATCAAAAAAAATAAGTAAGCCTCAAATCATAATTATTTGAGGCTTCTTATTCCCCTTTTTAAAATTATATTTAAAAAAACAAAAAGCTGTACGTACTGGTGTGTTATTTTAAAAGGTTTAATTTTTAATAACGACTACATACAGATCGATAAAAACTTACATATATGAAAAAACATATAAAATTTCTTGGATTGCTTGTAATAGCAGCAATTCAATTTGCTTGTTCAGGCGACGATGACAAAGGTACAAATGTTCCTCAACCACCTGCAGACGATACTTTTATCAGAGGTTCTGATATCTCATATCTTCCTGAAATGGAATCTGTTGGAACTAAGTTCTACAATAATGGCAAAGAAGAAAACATGCTTACAACACTTAAAAATGCAGGTTGTAATACAGTGCGAATCCGTTTATGGAAAAATCCGGTAAATGGTCGTTCAGGTATGGCAGAAGTAAAAGAACTGGCAGAAAAGTCAAGAACAGCAGGTCTTAGAGTTTGGTTAACGGTTCATTATTCTGATAGCTGGGCAGATCCGGGAAAACAGGTAACTCCTAAAGAATGGGAAAAATTATCTTTTGAGGACCTGAGAAAAGCTGTAACTGCCTATACAGAAGAAATCATCCGCGAAATCAATCCTGATATTATTCAGATAGGAAACGAAATCAACAGTGGATTACTTTTTCCAAAAGGAAATTT
>CBFGNY010000038.1:0-28413 GCA_965650235.1 uncultured Flavobacterium sp.
CCAAGAATGGCTTTCATTACATACAATGGAGAAGTACCAATATCTCCATAAATAATTCCTAATGTGATTAATAATCCCCCAATAGACAACTTACTGTGTAAGTTTTTGTGCGATGCGCTCATTTGATTTTTATAAAAGACGGTTGCAAATTTACTGTTTTAAAACAAATTAGCGTCAATTATAATTATAAAAGATAAAAAAAAGCACAATCGTCAGACTGTGCTTTTAGGTTTAATTTATTTTTTTCTAAGATTATCCTCTTCTTCCGCTTCCTCTGGATCCTGAAGCATTTTCTCTTTGTGTCTGTCCTCCTCCTCTTGATTCCTGACTTACTCTTGCAGACTCAGAACGCTGTGTGTTTTGTGGTCTCGCAGAGCTGGATCTGTTTTCTGAAGCTGATCTGTTTTGAGTAGAGTTTCTAGAAGATTCTGCTCTTGGAGTTTCCGCTCTTGGAGTTGAAACTGTTCTGTTTAGAGTGTATCCTCTTGAAGACTCGTTTCTTGGAGATTCTGCTCTTGGAGTCGAAGCTGATCTGTTTGTGTTCATTCTGTTCTCTGAACTCCCTCTTGATTCAGTTTTCGAAGTATTTTCAACTCTTACAGATGTATTTCTACCAGCTCTTGCTGAATTATTATCTCTCGCAGAAGGAGTTCTATTTGTGTTAAAAGTTCTATCAGATGTGCTTCTGTTTTCAGAATAATTTCTGTTAGAATTTCTATTCTCAATACCAGAGATTCTTCGTGAATTTGACCTGTCATTAGTATAACCATTTTGACTTCTGTTTGACTCTCTGCTTGCTACACGTCTTCTATCTAATTCATATCTGTTGTTAACATTTGAATGCCTTTGAGAAAAACTGCGATTAGGATATTGTCTTTCATATCCGTAAGAGCGTCTTGATGCATATAACACAGGAGCTCTGTAGCTTCTTCTGTGATTCACATAATTGTAATGGTTGTTTACATTGATACAAACATTAATATTGCTTCTATATCTGTAAATTGGATAAGGTCTCCATGCAACGTAATATGAAGGGTAACGATTCCACTCCCATGTAGAATAGTAGGGTCTGTAATTAGTAACCCAGAATGAAGTGTAAATAACTGGTGCTACACTATAAACCGGCTCATAAATATAGTTGGTTCCGTATAAATAACTGTTTCCAACAACCTGAACGCTTACTTTATTGTAATTATCTCTCTCAACATCTATTGTCGCAATATCCTGATAAACATCTCGATCAAGAACAGACTGAATAATAACTACGTGTGTTCTGTCTTCAACAGTTTCAATAACACGTAAATAATCCACCTGGTTATCATTATTCAAATCCAAATTTGAAATCTGAAACTTTGGATCATTTAATCGTCTTTCAAAATCCTGAAGATTGGATGATTCTCCAAAAATAGAAGCAACAGCCCTTAAATCTAAATTATCACTGATATCAGAATTTTTTGCATATACGGTAGTTTGGCTTTGCGCTCCACATGAAGTTAAACCTATGGCTAACATGGCTATTAAAAGTACTTTCGTTTTCATGGCAAATCATATTAAGATTAATATTCTGGAGTATCCAATTACTGTGCCAGAAAAAAAACAAAATATATTTCACGTGTTATAAATAATTGTATTTTAGCAATAACTAAATCTTAACCTATTATGAAAAAAATAATGTTATTTTGTGGTGTTTTTATTTTATTCATATCCTTTAAACCATTGAAAGACAACAATAAGAATATTTTTTATGGTGGTTTTACGTCAATGCAAATAGACACTTTATTTCAGGATAAAATTAGTATCAGAGCCATTTCTATTGATAAAAATAAAGTTTGGTATGGTGCAGATAATTCTCGTTTTGGATATTATGATTTAGATAAAAAAGAGAAATTTGAAGAACATATTTATCGTGATACACTAAAATTAGAATTCAGAAGCATAGCTCAAACTTCAAAAGATGTTTTCTTATTAAGTGTGGGAAACCCTGCATTACTTTATTCAGTATCTAAAAAAACACAAAAAGTTAAATTAGTTTACAAAGAAATCAACGAAAGAGTTTTTTATGATAGTATGCAATTCTGGAATGACAAAGAAGGAATTGCAATTGGCGACCCTACAGAAGACACTTTTTCTATCATTATAACCCGTGATGGAGGAGAAAACTGAACAAAAGTTTTATCAGATAAATTACCAACAAATGCTAAAGGTGAAGCTGCTTTTGCAGCCAGTAATTCAAATATTGTCATTAAGGGAGATGATACATGGCTGGTTTCAGGAGGAAAAAGATCGCGAGTTTTTTATTCTCCAGACAAAGGTAAAACCTGGAAAGTAATCGAAACTCCTATTGTTCAGGGAAAAACAATGACAGGCATTTTTACAGCTGACTTTTACGATTCTAAACATGGATTTATTGCTGGTGGCGATTATGAACTTCCAAACAAAAAAAACGACAATAAAGCTTTTACTACAGATGGGGGGAAAACCTGGGAATTAATAGGTCAAGGTATGGGTTTTGGATACGCATCATGCGTGCAGTATGTCCCCGGGGGAAATGCTAAAGAAATTGTTTGTGTTGGTTCTGAAGGGATCCAATATTCTCAAAATGGAGGCGAAAACTGGACACAATTATCTACTGATACAAAATTCTTTACGATTCGTTTTGTAAACAGAAATACAGCAATTGCAGCAGGCTACAATAAAGTTGTAAGACTTCGCTTTAAATAGCTTATAAATAACAAGACCCCTAAATAATAAAGTAAGTATTATTATATAGGGGCCTTGTCGCTGTTGTTCTTTAAATTTAATCTTTAGATGCCTTTTCCTTGTATTGTTTTAACAACTTTCGGTATAGATCATCCTCAGACTTTTTTAGTTTTAATATTTTTTTTGCTGAAAGTACTTTTTTAAGATTGCTCATATATTTTTCACGCAACTGATACAGCTCCCTGTCTGTGCTTTCAATTTGCGATAAAAGAGCCGCCGCCTCTTTTTCTGAAATTGAATTTATGTTATCACCTTTCAATTTACGTAAATAGCTTTTCATTTTATCATGGCGCAATTCATATTGCTTATCATCAAAGGCATTGTAGATTGGCCAAAATTTCTGAGCCTCAGTTGTTGTAAGTTCCAACTCTGTGGTTAAAAAAGAAACTTTGAAGGCTTTTATTTTTTCGCGTTTTTCGTCGTTTTTCTCATTTTGAGCATAAAATGAAAAGCTACTTAAAAACAGCAACATAAGTAATATATTTTTAATTTTCATCTTTTATTGTTTTTGTTTTTTATTCTGAAATTAAATTTTCAATATTTGGATTTGAAGACAAAACATCTTCAAGTGTTTCCTGTTCTAATGCAACATTGTTATTTATTAACTCAATATCTTTTGTATCCAATTCACCAATCAAATCATATTGATTCATATTTGACTGATACGACAGGTAGCTTTCTAAAGTAGCCTCATCAAGTTCTTTTGATTTATTATAATTATTTGCAATCGGGATCATTAATGCTATAGCCACTATTGCAGCAGCAACCATTGCAATAACCTTTTTACGCATGTAAATTGGAATTACCTTCACCTCATTTTCTTCAATATGCTGTAAAACTTTTGCCGAAAAACCATCAAAATAGTGATCCGGAGTTTTAAAACCCGTCTTCATTTTCGGTTCGTTTTCTAATTTAAATGCTTTCATATCTATAAGACTTTTTTTATAACAAAAGGTTTAATTTGATGTTACATAAGTTTCAATTTTTTTTACTGCATGATGATAAGATGCTTTCAATGCGCCCACAGAAGTTCCCAGAATTTCAGAGATTTCTTCGTATTTCAACTCTTCGAAATATTTCATTTTAAAAACCAATTGCTGTTTCTCCGGCAATGTAACAATCGCTTTTTGAAGCTTTATCTGAATTTCATCACCGTCAAAATAAGTATCGGCTTTTAAATTATCAATGGTTTTATTTTGTAAAGCTTCTGATGTTAAGCCGTTCAATTTTGCTTTTTGACTTAAAAAAGTCAGTGCTTCATTGGTTGCAATACGGTACATCCATGAAAAAAGCTTGCTTTCTCCTTTAAAGTTTTTCAAATACTGAAACACTTTTACAAAAGTATTCTGTAAAACATCATCAGCATCATCATGATTCAAAACAATATTTCGAATATGAGAATACAATGGTTTTTGATATTCTGACAAGAGTATTTGAAACGCAGCATTTTGCGTTTTAGGATTTAATAATTGTGCTATAAATTCCTTCTCGTTGGTCAAGTTTTTTACTTATCTTGTTTTTAGAATGAATTTATTACAAAAGGTTTAATCAGCTTTTACTATTTTTTTAAAATTCAAATTCTTCTACCGGAGTTGTCGTAGAAGCAGGAGTTTCTACAGGTTTTTTAGCTACTGGTTGAGGCGACACCGCCGGTTTATACTCAGGAGTTGCGACAACCGGTATAACTTTGGGAATAATCGGGAAATAAATTTCAGTTACTAATTTAGAAGAATTTTTAACATCTAATTTACCTGCAGTCAAAATTTCAAGATGCGACCAGCTTAAATCAGGAACAAGTTTTTCATTATTGATAAAAGCCGTAGCTTTTGAAATAGCTTCATTAGTATGTGAATAATCTCCTTGCAAAGTAGTTTTTACAGCTTCAAAACTGTTTAATTTTCCAGACAAAATATCACTTCCTGCACTTATAAAAATTTCTTTATTTATTGGTAAACAAATTGAAATTTTTGCCAAATTAGTTTTTGTATCATAAGTATGATAAATAATAAAAGGTTTTCCGTTTGTATATAAATTATTTGTTTTGCTAAATTCTATCAATTTTGGAATAACAACCCGTGCATTTTTTTTCACTTTTTGAATTTCACTTGTAAAAGTCTGTTTAATATAAAAACTCTCTGTTTTTTTGACAACACCATTTACTTTTACAGCATAGGTTTTGGTTTCGTAATCCAAATTCTTATCAATATTCACAAGGGTTTTTTCATACATAGTTCCTATTATTTTATCAGAACCACCATTTAAAACCGTATAAATTTTAAATAAAAAACTCATTTCACCTTTTGCTTTCCAGGTAACTTTTGTTTTTCCGTTAAGCGTATCTTTAAAAATCCAATTCACATCGGCCTCAGTCCCGTCAAAATTTATTTTTTGATGAATACTTTCGCCTTCCTTAGCCTGCAATGTTATTCCACTTCCTTTTCCTTCACTTCCTTCCCATGAAAATGAAGCTCCGTTTCCTGATGTTTTTTGCGGAAATGACATTTTTATTGTTGGATCTTCAACTGCCCAGGATTCAAAATCTTGAAAATTTCTAAAATCATTTACATAATTATATACCGTTGCCCTTGGTGAATTGATCACTTTGCTTCGCTCAACAGTAAAAAAACCTTTTTGAGTAGCTACAAAAACAGTTAAAGCAATAAAACTTAGGAATAGTAAAAGAAATAGATATTTTAGAATTTTCATTGTGTAGGTTTTATGGTGTCGTAAAGTTATAAATTTATTAATGTGTACGAATAACAAAAATAAAAACACTTATTTAATTATATCTTACCTTTAAAAAACAGATAACAAAACATTTTTTAAAACTTTAAAGTATAAAATTTATTTACATTTTGCACTCTTAAATATAAAAAACTTCGCTTACCTTTTAAAAAAGAATTTGATTAAAAATAAAATAACTATAAAAAGCAGGAAACCAATCAGCACCTTGTAATTTCCTTTGTAGAAAATTTTGTGCAAGGCAAGATCTTTCCGGTAAGCAAAAATCATTACGATTACAAATGCGATAAAAAAACAGACTGCGAATATTAATTGTCCCTGGCTAAACATAGTTGAAATTATTTTTGACAAATTTAGAGAATTGTATATGAATTGTTGCTAATTTGGCACTCCATTTAATCAAATAAAAAATGAAGAAACAAATTGATGCAGTAAAGGAATTCCATACTGCTTTTAAAATAGGCCATAGCGAAACGCCCATTGCAGATTTAGGCGAAACCAAAAATCAGCTTCGCTATAATTTAATGAAAGAAGAAAATGAAGAATATCTTGAAGCTGTACAAAACAATGATTTAGTTGAAATCGCTGATGCACTTGGAGATATGATGTATATTTTGTGCGGAACAATCATTGAACATGGCTTACAGGAAAAAATAGAAGCTGTTTTTGATGAAATCCAGCGAAGCAATATGAGTAAATTGGGTGAAGACGGACAGCCAATTTATCGTGAAGACGGAAAAGTGATGAAAGGCCCTCATTATTTCAAACCTGATTTTTCGAAACTACTATAAAAAACCAAAACCCGACAAATTTTAAAAAAAATGTCGGGTTTGTTTTTATAAATATCTTTAAACTATTGAACTTTTACAGTCCATCCAAAAGTATCTTCGGCAAGTTTGTTTTGCAGATTTGTTAATTTTTCTTTCAATAAAGAAGCATATGAATTTTCGATTGGAGCCATTTCATAATAAACATCCTGATAAGAGAATCCTTTAATTACACTTACAACTGCAGCTGTACCGGCACCAAAAATTTCTTTTAAAGATCCGTTTTTAGCAGCTTCTACCAATTCTGAAACAATAACAGGACGAACTTCAACATTTAAACCTTCTTTTTCAGCCATAGCTATTAAACTTTTTCTGGTAATACCATCTAAAATTCTTTCGCTTGTAGGAGCTGTTAATAATGTATCATTTATTCTAAAGAAAACATTCATTGTACCTGCCTCTTCCAGTTTAGTATGCGTTGCATCATCTGTCCAGATTACTTGCTGGAAGCCTTCCTTGTTTGCGAGGTTTGTTGGGTAAAACTGTGCAGCGTAATTTCCTGCTGCTTTTGCAGCTCCAATTCCACCATTAGCAGCCCTACTGTAATGTTCTGCAATAATTACTTTTACTTCGCCGGCATAATAGGATTGTGCAGGAGAAAGGAGTATCATAAATTTATATTCATCTGAAGGATTTGCAACAACTCCGGGACCTGTAGCAATCATAAAAGGACGAATGTACATACTGCTTCCGTTTCCTTTTTGAATCCAGTCTCTGTCTAATTTCAATAATTCATTTAAACCATCCATAAAAACAGCTTCAGGAACTTCAGGCATTGCCATACGAACTGCTGAGTTATTAAAACGTTTGTAGTTTTCATCAGGTCTGAACAACCAAACATCATTATTGTCATCTTTATAAGCTTTCATTCCTTCAAAAATAGCCTGACCGTAATGAAAGACTTTAGATGAAGGATCCATTAAAATAGGTGCATACGGCTTAATGACCGGTGTTTGCCATTCCCCATTTTTAAAATCACATTCAAATAAATGGTCTGTAAATACAGCACCAAAGCTTAAGTTTTCAAAGTCTACACTACTTATTTTCGAAGAAGTGGCTTTTCTGATTTCAATTTTGCTTGTTTGAGTTGTACTCATAATAATGTAAGTGTTACTTAATTTCTACTAAAAGAAGAATTCTTAAAGTGATAATATGATATAAAATAGATTTTATTGAATGCAAAATTAAATAAAAATATATAATTTACTTATCAAAAAAACATTAATTACCACGTTTAACTGAGATTTATTTATTTTCTAATAAACCTAAAAATTTAACTGGTTTTTATAGGGATTTTATGAAAAAAGGTTGGTTTTTTAGGGCTTTACGCATTTGTTTTGATTAAATTTGACTTATTATATATACCATAAACTATCTAAATCGCATTGTAAAGTTCTAAATTGATGGAAAGAGAAATTATTAAAACGCTAGATGGCTCAACTACAATTCATTTAAAAGAATGGAATGAATGTTACCATTCAAAACACGGCGCAATTCAGGAAGCAAAACATGTATTTATAAAAAATGGGCTTTCACTATTTGAAGATAAGCCTGTAAATATTCTGGAAATTGGTTTTGGAACAGGTTTAAACGCTTTTATAACTTTTCTCGAAGCTAATCCAAAAACACAAATTATTAATTATACAGGCATAGAAGCTTATCCGGTTAACACTGATGAAGTTATGGCCATGAATTATGTATCAGAACTCGATGCTAAACAATTCGATTTCATTTTTCAGAAAATGCATGAATGCAAATGGGACCAGAAAGCAGAAATAAGTTCTAATTTTTCGTTAACAAAAAGAAAACAATTTTTTGATGAAATAAACGATTTTGAAGTTTTTGATTTGATTTACTTTGATGCCTTTGGATACAGGGTACAACCTGAGTTGTGGAGTACCGAAATTTTTCAAAAAATGTACAATAGCTTAAAACCTAATGGCGTATTGGTAACTTATGCCGCACGGGGAGTTGTTAAAAGGAGTATGATCGAAGTAGGGTTTACCGTTGAAAAATTAGCTGGCCCGCCTGGAAAGAGGGAAATGTTTAGAGCTGTAAAATAATTCACACACTGTTATTTAGAAAAATTCTATATTGATTTATATTCATTAAGAAAACGTATTCGTTGCCAATATTTTTAAAAAAATAAGTTAAAAAGATGTTTTATATATGATATTTATTTAAATTTGACTCGAGTTTAAAAAATAGAGATAACCCCCCAAAATCTTATTTTATTATGTCAAAAATGATGTTTGATTACACGAAATCAATACTTGAGAGAGTAAGTTTCGACCCCGTGCTTTTTTGCAAAGAATTAGAAAAAGCTATCAAAACACTGTTACCTTACGAAATGGAACAACTACAAGAATGGTTATTAAACTTCATAGTCGAAAAACCGGAATTAAAAGAATGTTTACTATTAGTTAAAGTATAAAAAAACGAGAGACTGTCAATTATTTAGACAGTCTCTCGTTTTTTATTTGGTAATGATGTCTCAGGCTTTACAAAATTTAAGGATATTTAGAATTGTCCTTTATCAAAATACTCTCAGCCTTTGGGAATGAAATTTGTTTTCTTAAAATTGTGAGCTAAATCATCAATAAATTCAATCCACAAAAAAAGCCCTGAATTTCTTCAAGGCTTTAAATTTCTGGGTGGCTGACCGGGTTCGAACCGGCGACCCGCGGCACCACAAACCGCTACTCTAACCAACTGAGCTACAACCACCATTTTGCCTAGCTTTCGCTTAGCGGTTGCAAATATATAACAAAGGTTTACTTCTACAAAGAAAAAATTAAAAAAAAATCTATCTTTTTATATCAAATCATCTAAGCTATTGACAGCCAAACATCTTTCTACAGTAAAACCCTCTGCAAAATCTTTACCAACCAGCCTTCCCAGATCCTGCGCTCTGTAATTTAAACTTTCTAAAAAGTTTTTGCTTGTTATGGGTGTTGCAGGTTCTTTCGAATTTGGATCATAAAATTGCGTTTTATAAGCAAGAACCGCTTCTATTTTCTTTTCTTCGAAACCGGTAATGTCTACAACAAAATCAGGTTCAAGATTTTTCCACTGAATATAATGATACACTATTTTTGGTCTCCAGGCTTCTTGCTTTTCCCCATCAATCAACGTTTCAATTTTTATTAATCCAGATAAAAAACAAGAGTCAGAGACTAATTTACTTGCTCTTCCGTGATCAATGTGGCGATCATCAACTGCATTACATAAAACAATTTCAGGTTTATACTTCCGAATCATTTTTATAATCTCCAGTTGATGTTTTTCATCGTTAAGAAAAAAACCATCTCGCATAGCCAGATTTTCGCGAATTGAAACGCCTAATATTTTTGCAGCTTCTTTTGCTTCCTGATCCCTGGTTTCAGCTGTTCCGCGTGTACCTAATTCACCACGTGTTAAATCAACGATTCCAACTTTCTTTCCAAGCGATACTTCTTTTAAAATGGTTCCCGCACAACCCAATTCAACATCATCCGGATGTGCACCAAAAGCTAATATGTCTAATTTCATTTGTTTTTTGTTTCAAGTTTTCTTTGTTTCAGGTTTCAAGTTTGGTTGTCAACTTGAAACTTGAAATCTGAAACTTTTTTTTAATTATTTTATTTTCAAAACCCTTTTCATTGTCATCGATTTGTTGACACTTTCCTCCCACTCTTTTTCCGGAATGCTTTCTTTTGTAATTCCGCAGCCCATATACAAAATGGCTTTTTTTTCCTGAATTTGCATACTGCGTAAATTTACAAATAAATCAGAGCTTACATTGTCATTTGCAAAACTGCTATTGAGTTCACCCAAAAAACCGGTGTAAAAAGCTCTGTCATAATTTTCATTTTCCAGAATAAATGCTTTTGCTTTTTTCTTTGGCAAACCACAAACTGCAGGCGTTGGATGAAGCGTATCAATTACTTCTTCTAAAGTTGAATTTTCATTTAAAACTCCCGAAATATCTGTTTTAATATGCCAGATTGATCCGGCTTTAATACTATAAGGTTCTGTAACCACAACTGAATTTGCAACTTCTCTCCATCGCTTTATAATAAAATCTGTTACATATTGCTGCTCGTCTTTTTCCTTTTGCTGCCAGACAATTTCTGTTTCTAAATTGGCTTTCTGCGTTCCCGCCAATGCTGTGGTTTCAAAAATATTTCCTTTTGCCTTAAGCAATTGTTCCGGTGTCGCCCCCATCCAAAGACCAATTTTTGGATGAAAAAAGCAATAACAAAAAGTTGTTGGATATAAATGAATCAATCGTTGAAAAGTGGTAATAAAATCAAAATCAACTAAATCAACTAATTCACATCTGGACAAAACTACTTTTTTAAATTCGTCGTTTTGAATTGCTTCAATTCCTTTTAAAACCAAATCCTCGTATTGTTTTTTGGCTGTCAAATCCAAATTCTCATCATCAATTTCAACAGCATCAAAACTTACTTCCGCCTGTTTTGTACTAATAATTTTAGAGTGTTTTTCCGGAATTAAAATCAGTTGCTTTTCATCAAATGAAGCAAAAACAAAACCTTTTTCACTGTAATCTGAAACATTATACAGAATGTCATTTTTCTGTAAAAAGGCAAAAATACTGTTTGAATCAGGCTTGGAATAAATAACAAAAGGCAAATTTTGCGATTGGTGCTTTCTGATCGTAGAAAAAAAGTCTTCCATATTTTTTATTCGGTTTTCTTTTTCTCTAAAACCATATTTGTCAGTTTGCAAAGCGAAATCAGGTTTCCGGCTTCATCTGTAATTTTAATTTCCCAAAGATGCAGGCTTCTGCCTTTATGAATAATACGAGCTGTTCCAAAAACAACTCCTTCGCGAATGCTTTTTAAATGATTAGCCGAAATTTCTATTCCGCGTACCTCTTGTTCTTTTGGATTGATAAAAAAATGCGATGCAGCACTGCCAACACTTTCGGCCAGGGCAACCGAAGCACCTCCGTGCAACAATCCCATTGGCTGATGAACAGAAGGATTTACAGGCATTTTGGCAACTAAAAAATCTTCACCTGCATCAATATATTCTATTTTTAGCGTTTCCATCAAGGTGTTTTTCGAAAACTCATTGCAGTATGCTAAAATTTGTTCTTTGGTATAATTCATTAAAATCAGCTTTAAAATCGTAAAATTAAAGAAAAGATAAGATACAAATCAGAAAAAGCAATTCTAAAATTAAAAATCAACTGTTGACATATAAGTTTTTTGTTATTTTTACAAAAAACTATTCAAATGCGTCATTATTTTGTGCTCTTTATTTTCGGAATACTTTTAGCAGCGAGTTCATGCCGGACTGATTTTGATACGGTTGCCAGTACCGGAGATCTAAAATTTTCAAAAGACACCGTTTATTTAGACACTGTTTTTAAAAATATTGGTTCCAGCACTTACAACCTAAAAGTATACAATCGAAGTAAAGAAGACATCAATATTCCAACCATTCAACTTAAGAACGGATTAGAATCAAAATATAGAATGACCGTTGATGGAATGAACGGAAATAATGGCAAAGTTTTTAATAATGTAACACTATTAGCAAAAGACAGCCTGTATATTTTTATTGAAACTACAGCAGACATTACTGATGCCAATCCAACCGATTTTTTATATACGGATGAAATTCAGTTTGACAGCGGCGCAAATCTTCAAAAAGTAGCTTTGGTTACTTTAATTCAGGATGCCATTTTTTTATATCCGAAGCAAAATCCTGACGGAACTAAAGAAAAAATTCAGATTGACGGCAAAGATGTTGACGGATTTTATCTGGATGAAAATGACGAAACAAACGGAAATGAGTTACTTTTTACAAACCAAAAACCTTATGTAATTTATGGATATGCCGCAGTTCCTGAAAACAAAACTGTGACTTTTGAAGCCGGCTCTAGAGTGCATTTCCACGCAAATTCAGGTCTTTTTGTTGATAAAAACGCTTCTCTTCAAATTAATGGAAATGTTTCAACAACTAAAAATTTAGAAAACGAAGTTATTTTTGAAGGTGGCCGTTTAGAAACTGAATATTCTGATGTTCCGGGACAATGGAATTCGGTTATTTTCGCTGAAGGCAGCACGAACCACTCCATAAATCATCTTACATTAAAGAATGCAACTATTGGTTTGGATATAAGAAATCACGATGCCACCACTTTCCAGATTAAAAATACGCAGATTTACAATTGCTCTAATTACGGACTTCTGGCAGAAAACGGACGTATCAATGGAGAAAATCTGGTTATTAATTATGCCGGATTGGCAAGTTTATCATGCGTTTATGGAGGTGATTATACCTTTACACATTGTACGTTCAACAACAATTGGTCAGGCAATGAACAATTTGCAGTTAACATCAGCAATAGTAAGGCCGGAGCAACTCCCGAAACCAATGATTTGACTCAGGCTACTTTTAATAATTGCATTATTTATGGCTCCAATACTAACGAATTTAATTTAGACAAAAATACTAATGCTGCTTTTGTTTATCAGCTAAATAATTGTTTGCTAAAATTCGGAAGCACATCAAATCCTGATTATCAATTTGGAACAGATACAGCACATTACAATCAGATTATTTTAAATGAAAACCCAAAGTTTTTTAACGTTTCACAAAACAAACTCAATATTGATAATACTTCTGCCGCTTTCGCGAAAGGAAACCAGAACTATACAATTCCGTTAGATATTATTGGAAATACCAGAACTTCTCCACCTGATTTGGGAGCTTATCAGAATAAAGAGTTTCCGAAAAAATAAAATTGTCCTCGCCAAAATTTATTTTTTTAAACCATATAAGTTATATAAGAAAATTTAAGTGCTTTGTAAATTTTTGCTCGCTAAGACGCAAAGTTTTCTTCTAATCACTTAATAAAAAATTAAGCTTTGCGAGTTTGTGTCTTTGCGAGATTAAATTTTAATCGTATTTCTAAATGAACTCATATAACTTATATGGTTCACAAAACAGCTCACTTTTTTTCAAAAGAGTTTGTTTTCAAATTTGCGCTTACTATTTATTTACACTAAATTTGCACGCAATACAACAAACCTCACAACGATGATTCATTTCTTTGAAAACCAAAGCAAAACTGTTTTTGCCGTACAGACGCAAAACGAAATTTCGGCTCAAGACATTTCAAAATTAAACTGGCTTTTTGCCAACTCGAATAAGATCGAAAAATCCGCTTTGACGGATTTTTTTGTTGGTCCCCGCGCCACTATGATCACACCATGGAGTACAAATGCTGTAGAAATTACTCAGAATATGGGTATTCCGGGCATCATCAGAATTGAAGAATTTCATCCTGCAACGGAAGATTTTACTGATTTTGACCCAATGCTTTTCCAAAAATTCAATCAATTAGATCAGGAAATTTTCACGATTAATGTTCAGCCGGAACCAATTTTGGAAATCGATGATATTGCAACATATAACAAAGTAGAAGGTTTGGCTTTAAGTCAGGAAGAAGTAGATTACTTAGATAATCTTGCTATAAAATTGGAAAGAAAGTTAACTGATTCTGAGATTTTTGCTTTCTCACAAGCGAATTCAGAACACTGTCGCCACAAAATTTTCAACGGAACTTTTGTTATCGATGGTGAAGAAAAAGAAACTTCTCTTTTCAAATTAATCAAAAAGACATCACAGGAAAATCCTAACGATATCGTGTCTGCTTACAAAGACAACGTTGCTTTTGTAAAAGGACCAAAAGTGCAGCAGTTTGCACCAAAAACAGCTGACAAACCTGATTATTACGAGATAAAAGAATTTGATTCGGTTTTATCTTTAAAAGCAGAAACACACAATTTCCCTACTACGGTAGAGCCTTTCAACGGAGCCGCCACAGGTTCAGGAGGAGAAATTCGTGACCGTTTAGCTGGTGGCCAGGGTTCTTTGCCATTGGCAGGAACTGCAGTTTACATGACTTCATACTCTCGTTTAAACGACGACAGAAAATGGGAAAATGCAGTTGAAGAAAGAAAATGGCTGTACCAAACGCCAATGGATATTTTGATCAAAGCGTCAAACGGAGCTTCTGATTTTGGGAATAAATTCGGGCAACCGCTTATTACAGGTTCCGTTTTAACTTTCGAACATGCAGAAAATGACCGTAAAATTGGTTACGATAAGGTAATCATGCAGGCGGGCGGAATTGGTTACGGAAAACTTGATCAGGCAATTAAGCAAAAACCACAAGAAGGCGATAAAATCGTAATTCTTGGTGGAGAAAATTATAGAATCGGAATGGGTGGTGCTGCGGTTTCATCTGCAGATACAGGAGCTTTCGGTTCAGGAATCGAATTAAATGCGATTCAGCGTTCAAACCCTGAGATGCAAAAACGTGCTGCCAATGCCATTCGTGGCTTGGTAGAAAGCGACAACAATCCAATTGTTTCTATTCATGATCACTGAGCGGGCGGACATTTAAACTGTCTTTCTGAATTGGTGGAAGAAACGGGAGGTTTAATCGATTTGGATAAATTACCGGTTGGAGATCCAACACTTTCTGCAAAAGAAATTATTGGTAACGAATCTCAGGAAAGAATGGGATTGGTTATTGGTCAAAAAGATATCGATACTTTACAGAGAATTGCTGACAGAGAGCGTTCGCCAATGTATCAGGTTGGAGATGTAACGGGAGATCACCGTTTTACTTTCGAATCTAAATCAAATGGTTCAAAGCCGATGGATTACGCTTTGGAAGATTTCTTCGGAAGTTCTCCAAAAACGGTTATGACCGATAAAACGATTGACAGAAAATATACTGCTGTTTCTTATGACGGCGCCAATTTCGAATCATACTTAAAAGATGTTTTACGTTTAGAAGCGGTTGCCTCAAAAGACTGGTTAACTAATAAAGTAGACCGTTGTGTAGGTGGAAAAGTAGCGAAACAACAATGTGCAGGACCATTACAATTGCCTTTAAATAATGTTGGAGTTATGGCTCTGGATTATTTAGGTAAAGAAGGAATTGCGACTTCTATTGGCCACGCTCCTATTGCCGCTTTGATTGATCCGGTTGCAGGAAGCCGAAATGCTATTGCAGAATCGTTATCAAACATTGTTTGGGCACCAATTAAAGATGGTTTAAAAGGAATTTCACTTTCTGCCAACTGGATGTGGGCTTGTAAAAACGAAGGTGAAGACGCTCGTTTGTACGCTGCTGTTGAAGGTTGTTCAGAATTTGCAATTGAATTGGGAATCAATATTCCGACAGGGAAAGATTCACTTTCGATGAAACAAAAATATCCAAACGACGAAGTAATCGCACCGGGAACGGTTATTATTTCGGCTGGAGGAAACTGTACCGATATTAGAAAAGTAGTGGAACCTGTTTTACAGAAAAACGGAGATTCTATTTATTATATCAATTTGTCTCAGGATGATTTCAAATTAGGAGGTTCTTCTTTTGCACAAATCAGAAATACAATCGGAAACGAAACTTCTACGATAAAAGACGCTTCTTTCTTTAAAAATGCTTTTAATACCATTCAGGAATTAATCGGCGAAAGCCAAATATTAGCAGGACACGATATCGGAAGCGGTGGATTGATTACTACTCTATTAGAAATGTGTTTTGCCGATGTGAATTTGGGAGCTAAAATTGATTTCTCTGCTTTCGCGGAAAAAGATCTTTTGAAAATCCTTTTTGCTGAAAACATCGGAATCGTTTTCCAGGCTAAATCGGATGCAGCTGTTGAAGCTAAATTGAAAGCCAACAATATTGAGTTCTTTAAAATTGGTTCAGTTCAAGAAACTGCAGTTTTGGAATTTGGAAATTACAAATTGGATATCCCAACTTACAGAGATGTTTGGTTTGAAACTTCTTATTTATTAGATCAAAAACAATCTAAAAACGGAACGGCTAAAAAGCGTTTTGAAAATTATAAAAATCAGGTTTTAGAGTATACTTTCCCAGCACATTTCACTGGAAAAGCTCCTGTAATTGATTCGTCTAAACCAAGACCAAAAGCGGCTATTATTCGTGAAAAAGGAAGTAATTCTGAGCGTGAAATGGCAAATGCAATGTACCTGGCTGGTTTCGATGTAAAAGACGTTCACATGACGGATTTGATTTCTGGTCGTGAAACTTTGGAAGACATTCAGTTTATTGGTGCTGTTGGAGGTTTCTCTAACTCTGATGTTTTAGGTTCTGCCAAAGGCTGGGCCGGCGCTTTCTTATACAACGAAAAAGCAAAAACAGCTTTGGATAATTTCTTTAAAAGAGAAGACACTTTATCTGTTGGAATCTGTAACGGTTGCCAATTGTTCATGGAATTAGAAGTTATTAATCCAGAGCATGAAGTACACGGAAAAATGCTTCATAACACCAGCCAGAAACACGAAAGTATTTTTACATCTGTAAAGATTCAGGAAAACAATTCGGTTATGTTATCGACATTAGCCGGAACTACATTAGGAGTTTGGGTTTCTCACGGTGAAGGTAAATTCAATTTACCAATGGGGGAAGAAAACTATAACATTGTTTCGAAATATGCTTACGAAGGCTATCCTGCAAACCCAAATGGTTCGCACTACGACGTAGCGATGCTATGTGATAAAACAGGAAGACATCTGGTTACAATGCCTCACTTTGAGCGTTCTACTTTCCAATGGAATTGGGCCTATTATCCAAATGATAGAAATGATGAGGTTACACCTTGGCATGAAGCTTTTATCAATGCCAGAAAATGGATTGAGAAAAACTAAATTTAATTTTCATTATATAGAAAAGTCTCAGCAATATGTATTGCTGAGACTTTTTTTTTATGATTATCTATTTTCAAATAATTATTTTTTTGAGTTTAACTTTTAACTTAAATTCAAAAAAAACGGTTATTTTCTTGCAAAAATTAAAGTATATTAGCCAAAGAAATGCCCCACATTTTTAAAAGCTCCAAAAACCTAAAACCTACGTAAAATGAAAATCTTAAAAGCATTCTTTTTTCTCTTATTCTTTGTTTCTATAAAATCACATTCACAAGTTCAGGTTGATCAAATCCTATATAAATCAAAAGAACATTATATTACCACTTCCCTTCCTTATCATATTACCGGTACATTCTTCCCTCCGGACAAAAAAGAGCCAAGCACGGTTTTAAATGATGACGGAACCGGAGTGATACAATATGATGATATGACAAAGAAAAAAATAAACTGGGGCATAGAATGCAATTGGGAAGGTACTGCTATACTAAAGGAAGGATACAACAGTGCTTCATATACATTTTGGTATAGAACCGAAGACAGCAACGAATGGATGTATAGCCAGTTTTCTATTCACTTTGCTAAGAAAAAAATGTTTTTGATGGGTGAAAGGATAAAAATCTATGAGGATTACAACGTACAATAACGGTTTCGGTCACATAAAATAGCTTAGGATTATTCATTATTGAATTTTTTAGTAATCCCTAATTTATGTTAACAGTTACAAACGAACTTTAGTTGGTAAGTGTGGATTAAAAAACTAATACTTACAATAATATAAACCAAAAACGCCCGAAATTCGGGCGTTTTTGGTTTTATTATTTATTAATTGTTTTATTGCAATCAACTTTTATTAATGCAATCCCTGGATCGAATTTGAGTGTTTTTTTATCTTTAAAGCTAACTTTTCCATTTGCTTCAACCACATCTCCGTGACCTTCTATTAAAGTCCCTTCATTTTGTAAAAATATAACTTGTCTAACGGAAGATGTACCTTCTGAGTTGAAAGTATAATCAGCAATTAATGTATCGCCAACCATATTTCCATTTATTGTTCCTTCATTTTTATCTTTCCCATATAAACTATAACGCAAATTTCCATTAACTTCCTGATGGGAATTAACATTAAAACTCAATTCAATATTACTATTATTTGCCGTAGAAGCAAAACATTGATTTCCTGAAGGCTCAACAATTTCTGCTTCTTTTGGTGAGCTTGGAGCGATTTCTGTAGAGCCGGTTGAAGTGGTCGTTGTTTTTTTACAAGAAATAAAAAACGAAAGGACAATTGCTGATACTAATATTACTTTTTTCATGCTATTTTTTTTTAATTATTTTACACTATAAATGTAAGCTCTAAACAAAAAAAAGCCATTCTTTGTTAGAATGGCTTTTTATATAATTCCCATACAGGAAAATTTAGGCGTCTAGATCTACTGTAGTTCTGCTTGCAATTTCTTTGTATGTACCGTTTACTAATTTCTCACGAATCGCTTCAAAAGCAGTAAGCGTTTCAGCAATATCTTCTAATGTATGAGAAGCAGTAGGAATAACACGTAATAAAATCATTCCTTTTGGAATAACCGGATAAATTACGATTGACAAGAAGATACCATAATTTTCTCTTAAGTCGTTTACCATTATCATCGCTTCCGGAACGCTTCCTTCCAGATAAACTGGTGTAACACAAGTATTAGTATCGCCAATATTAAACCCTTTACTTCTTAAGCCGCTTTGCAAAGTATTTACATTCTCCCATAATTTGTCTTTCAATCCCGGGTTATCACGCAATAATTGCAAACGTTTCAATGAACCAATAGTCTGAATCATTGGTAATGCTTTTGCAAACATTTGAGAACGTAAATTGTATTTTAAATAATCAATGATGTCTTTATCAGCTGCAACAAAAGCACCAATATTAGCCATCGATTTAGCAAACGTAGAAAAATAAACATCGATTCCGTCCTGACAACCCTGCTCTTCACCTGCTCCTGCTCCTGTTTTACCAAGCGTACCAAAACCATGTGCATCATCTACAAGTAAACGGAAATTGTATTTCTTTTTCATTTCTACAATCTCTTTCAATTTTCCTTGCTGACCACGCATTCCAAAAACACCTTCGGTAATAAAAAGAATTCCTCCACCTGTTTCTTCTGCTAATTTTGTAGCACGCTGCAGGTTTTTTTCCATACTTTCGATATCGTTGTGCTTGTAAGTAAAACGTTTTCCGCTGTGCAAACGAACTCCGTCAATAATACAGGCATGACCATCTACATCATACACAATAACATCATTTCTGGTAACCAAAGCATCAATAATAGAAACCATTCCCTGATAACCAAAATTCAATAAATAAGCAGATTCTTTCATTACAAAAGCAGCCAATTCATTTTCTAATTGTTCATGATATTTAGTATGGCCACTCATCATACGTGCTCCCATTGGGGCAGCAGCACCATATTCTAATGCCGCATCAGCATCTGCTTTACGAACTTCCGGGTGATTTGCAAGACCTAAATAGTCATTCAAACTCCAATTTAAAACCTCTTTTCCCTGAAATTTCATTCTTGGTCCTAAATCCCCTTCTAATTTTGGAAATACAAAATAACCTTCTGCCTGTGAAGCCCATTTTCCTAATGGTCCCTTATTGTTCTGGATTCTTTCGAATAAATCTTTTACCATAATATAGTGAAGTAATAATTTTAATTTAATCAGCGAGCAAAAATAAATATTTATTCTATGGTATCATAATAATTTAAAAATGATTCGGATTCAAAATCGTTGTTTAATACACTTTTAAGGCAAAATATTATGACTTGAAATAAAATTCTTCATAAAATTGAAGTTTAATTCAAAAATAGATATAATTTAAAGCTGTTATAAATTCTTCACAAACACTTATAATTGTTTTATTTTTTACTAATTTTAAAACACTTTTTATAAAAAATCTTAACACCTGATATAATGGCCTTAAGCAACACAAAAGACCTAAAATTAGCCGTTCTTATTGATGCCGACAACGTACCATACAGCAATGTAAAAGGTATGATGGAAGAAATAACCAAATTTGGAACACCAACTACGAAAAGAATTTATGCTGACTGGACAAAACCAAATTCAAACGGATGGAAAGCAGTTTTACTTGAACATGCTATTACACCTATCCAACAATACAGCTATACGGTTGGTAAAAACTCTTCAGATTCTGCTTTAATTATTGATGCTATGGATTTGCTTTATTCGGGTAAATTAGATGGTTTTTGCATTGTTTCCAGTGACAGCGATTTTACACGTCTTGCTATTCGATTAAGAGAATCCGGCATGAAAGTGATTGGTATTGGAGAAAAGAAAACGCCAAACTCCTTTATTGTTGCCTGTGACCGATTCATTTATATTGAGGTTTTGGACGGAGCCATTCAGAAGAAAAAACCAAAACCTGCCGCTGCTGCTGCAACCGATTCTAAAAAACCTGCCGAAAAACCATCCGCTAAAGCATTAAATAAGATAGATGATGCTACTATTGACCTGATTGAAGCCACAATCGAAGACATTGAAGATGATGATGGCTGGGCATTTTTAGGGGATGTTGGAAATCTTATCGTAAAGAAAAAACCTGAATTTGATCCTCGAAATTACGGGTTTTCTAAACTCACACCAATGTTAAAGTCATTAACCGATATTCTCGAAATTGATGAAAGGGAATCAGACAAAAAAGGCATTAAACACGTTTATGTTCGGTTAAGGTTCAACTAATTTCAAATTATTATATTTTAAAGATTTAAAAACATGAGAAAAAAATTCTTTATCTACGGATTCTTATTGTTTCTAATTGTTGCTGCAATATATTATTATTTTAAACTTGGCTTTTTACTATTAATACTTTTACCTGTTTTATTAGTCATTGGATTCTTTAATACCATTCAGAAAAAGCATGCTATTTTAAGAAATTTCCCTGTCTTGGGTTATTTCAGGTATTTATTCGAAATGATTGCACCCGAAATTCAACAGTATTTTATAGAAAGATCTACCGATGGAAAACCTTTTTCGAGAAACCAGCGTTCATTAGTATATCAAAGAGCCAAAAATATTGATTCGAATTCCCCTTTTGGAACTCAGTTGAATCTTAATGACAGAAGTTACGAAGGAATTAAAAATTCTATTTTTCCGGCGAAAGTCAATGAGGAATTGCCTCGTGTTTTAGTAGGTGGAAAAGATTGCAAACAACCTTATCTCGCTTCTTTATTAAATGTTTCGGCAATGAGTTTTGGTTCACTTAGTGAAAATGCTGTTCGTGCATTGAATATTGGTGCAAAAAAGGGAAACTTTTATCAAAATACAGGTGAAGGCGGGCTTACTGATTACCATCTTGAAGGTGGTGGCGATATTACCTGGCAAATTGGTACCGGTTATTTTGGGTGCCGTGATGCATATGGAATTTTTAGTCCTGAAAAATTTACTGAAAAGGCTAATCTTCCGAATGTAAAAATGATAGAGATAAAACTTTCGCAAGGAGCAAAACCAGGGCATGGCGGTGTGCTTCCCGCAGCAAAAAACACGGAACAAATTGCAAGAATAAGAGGAGTCGAACCACATACTTTAATTCTTTCACCTCCTAATCATAGTGCCTTTTCTGATACTAAAGGATTAATTCATTTCATCGCACAATTACGAAAATTATCCAACGGAAAACCTATCGGATTCAAATTATGTATTGGCAATACTTCAGAATTTGAAGCCATTTGCCATGAAATGATTTCAGAAGATTGTTATCCGGATTTTATAACTGTTGATGGTGCCGAAGGCGGAACAGGAGCTGCTCCATTAGAATTTGCGGATGGTGTTGGAATGCCTTTTGAACCTGCTTTAATCTTTGTAAATAAAACATTAGTCGGATTAAATATCAGAGATAAGATACGTATCATTGGCAGTGGAAAAATTATTTCAGGATATTCGATTCTTCATGCTATTGCTTTGGGCGCAGATATGTGTAACAGCGCTCGCGGCTTTATGTTTTCCCTAGGCTGCATCCAGGCATTACGATGTCATAATAACGAATGTCCAACCGGGGTTGCTACCCAGGACAAAATGTTAATGAAAGGTTTGGTTGTAACTGATAAATCAGATCGTGTGTATCATTTTCATAAAAATACTTTACACGCTGCCAATGAACTTTTGGCTGCTGCCGGAAAATCAAGCTTTGCCGATGTAGATATTAATATTTTTATGCGGGGAGATGAATTTACAAGTTTATCCGATTCTTATTTCCCAGACAACTTAACGAATGTAACAAGACACTAAAACCAAAACGCCTCTTTGCTAAAATAGAAAAAGGCGTTTTTGGGTTATTTTTGTTTTAATTTAAAACAACATTAAAGTTTTGCTGTTACTTTTTCTGCAGATCCTTCTGAATCTATTAGTGCAGCTAATTCTTCTTTTCCAATTAATTTTTTTGCAATAATAGAATTGTTATAAGAGAGGAAATAAACATCAAATTTCACGCCCTCTTCAATTAGATCTTTAGAAATTTGATCATTCTCAATCATCCCTTTCAACAAATCAGGAAATGATTCGCTGTAAGTCAATTTGTTTTCGTCAGTCTCTTCTAAATTGGTTTCAATCCTAATCTCAATTTTATTGTCATTCAAAAATGCTTTTGCAGCGGTACTCGTTATACTTGGTCCTTTGATAGAGCTGGAAGTATTGTAATTACTTACATGCTCCTGAATTTTTTGCTTAGTGTTTTTACAGCTTATCAACATTAACACAATGAAAAACGCAAATACGATTTGGGTAATTTTACTCATAATTTTTTAGATTTTAGGTTAATTTGTTTGATTTTTAACTCAAACATAATGAAATTTTAACACAAAAACAACATAAAACAAAAAAGATAAATGTGCAATTATTTGATAACGAGCCTTCTATGTAAGAATAAGATTAACAATGCTCGCCAACTTATTTCGTGTAGCAAAAAAAGCCCCTGTAAATACAATTACAGAGGCTTGTTACTTTAGAAAAACTTTTGTAAAGCTTTTAAAATTATTTTTTCAGAAACTTATTTATTTCTTCTCTATTAATAATTTCTTTAGCAAGAAGTGTATTGTCATTAGCTAAATAATAAACATCAAATCGAACCCCTTCTTCGACTAATTCTTTAGAAATATGGTCTTTTTTAATCATCTCTTTGATCAAACCAGGAAATATTTTAGTCGTCGCTGATTTGTTCGCTTCATTTTGTACTAAATTAGTCTCAATCCTTAGCTCAATTTTGTTGTTATTAATATAACCTCTGGCAGTTGTATTTGTAATGTGTTCTCCTTTAAAATCTGACACTGCATTATTATAAGTTACTACATGCTCCTGCAGCTTTTGTTTGGTATTTTTACAACTTGCTAACATAACAGTAATAATAATCACACATACTATTTGACTGATTTTCCTTATCATAATTTTTACAGATTAGTTATTAAATATTTTTCAAAGAAATACTACATTATATCTCAACCTTTATTACTATTTTATTCAGCATTCCGTCAGTTATCATTGGCGCATGTACGTCTTCTGGAAAAAGAATTACAAATTGATTTTTATTCAGCTGGAAAAACATATCTGGAGCATCGCTAAAAAAACGAACATCTTTTTCTTCATTATAACCTCCGTTAGGCGTTTTGCAATTAGCCCTAGGTTTCCATGCAAAAGTTTCAGATTCACTGATACAAAACTGAATATCAATGTTCTTATCGTGACATTCAAATGTTGTTAAACTTTCCTCGGTTGTTTTACCTTTACCCTGAAATCCAAAAAACTTTACTCCTTCAATTTCATGTTTAAAATCGGCAGAAAGGTTTTGTAAATCATTTTCACGTAAGTAATCAAATGCTTTTTTAAAGGACGGATGCAAAACTTCATATTTTGCCGCATTTTCTAAAGAATCTATAATCATAATCTTATTCTTTTTTAGTGAGATTTTTTTGTAAAAATAATATTTAATTTATTTTAATGTCAATAAATTATATGATTTGCAAATTAATGGCTTCATACATTGCTCCTTCTTTGTAACTTTGTTTATCTCAAAATTTCTTAAAATAATAGAAAGCCCTACTTTGAAAAATTATAGATTATATTATCTCATACTAATGATAGCTGTCATTTTTCTTGGAATTATTTCACGAAAAACAGATTTTATTCCTTTGTATTTTGGAGACACCCTCTACGCCATCATGGTTTATTTATTAATCAGAATCTTTTTGATTAAAAACAGCTCAGTTCAAATTGCTATTTTTTCACTGATTTCCTGCTACAGCATCGAATTTTTGCAGCTTTATCAGGCTGACTGGATTATTGCTGTCCGAAAAACACTTTTTGGAAGATATATTTTGGGACAAGGTTTTCTGTGGACTGATATTTTAGCCTATACTTTTGGAGTTGCAATTGCCTTTGTCATTGAAAAAATTATTCTAAAAAACTACCTCTATGAAACTCGTTTTCGCATCAAACAACAAAAATAAAATCAAAGAAATTCAGAGTATCCTAAACGGAAATATACAATTACTAAGCCTGGAAGACATTGGCTGTCTCGAAGAAATTCCTGAAACTGCCAGTACGATTGAAGGAAATGCTATTTTAAAAGCCAATTATGTATCGCAAAAATACGGTTATGATTGTTTTGCCGACGATACCGGCTTAGAAGTGAATGCATTAAATGGTGAACCAGGAGTTTATTCGGCAAGATATGCTGGTGAACAAAAAAATGCCGATGATAATATGAATAAACTTTTGAATTCATTAATTGACAAAAATGACAGAAGTGCACAGTTTAAGACCGTTATTGCTTTAAATCTTAAAGGAGAGCAAAAGTTATTTACGGGACTTGCTACAGGAAATATAACTTTAACCAAGGCTGGAAATCATGGTTTTGGTTATGATCCCATTTTTCAGCCTGAAAATTATAGGGAGACATTTGCCGAATTGTCTTCTGATATTAAAAATAAAATCAGCCATCGGGCAAAAGCAACTCAGCAACTAATTGATTTTCTGAGTACCACAAAATAATTGTTTAAAATACAACATTTTAAAGTGTAAATTTTATATTCTCAGACGTAAAATTATTCATTTTCTTATCAAATTGATTTTGATGCAAACATAACTTTTTGATAATCAAATCATAACAAATACACAATTCTTAAAATTGCATTAGTTTATATGAATAATTAACAGTAATTTTGCACCCTATTTTAAATACACATATGAATAAATTTGAACAATTAGGATTGAATGAATCGTTACTGAAGGCGATTTTAGATCTAGGATTTGAGAATCCGTCAGAAGTACAGGAGAAAGCGATTCCCCTATTATTGGAAAAAGACACGGATATGGTTGCGTTGGCTCAGACAGGGACAGGGAAAACGGCAGCTTTCGGTTTTCCGCTAATTCAAAAAATTGATGCTGACAACAGAAATACACAAGCATTAGTTTTATCGCCAACACGAGAACTTTGTTTACAGATTACCAACGAACTTAAAAACTACTCAAAATACGAGAAAGGTATTAATGTGGTAGCAGTTTACGGCGGGGCTAGTATTACAGAGCAAGCTAGGGACATTAAGAGAGGAGCACAAATTATTGTGGCTACTCCGGGAAGAATGCAAGACATGATCAACAGAGGATTGGTTAACATTAAAAATATAGATTACTGTATTTTGGATGAAGCTGATGAGATGTTGAACATGGGATTCTATGAAGACATCGTATCGATTTTATCTGATACTCCGGATGAAAAAAGTACATGGTTGTTCTCTGCAACTATGCCACAGGAGGTTGCCAGAATTGCAAAACAATTTATGAGCGACCCGGTTGAAATTACTGTTGGAACAAAAAATTCAGGTTCTGCAACAGTTTCTCACGAATTTTACTTAGTAAATGCCCGTGATCGTTACGAAGCTTTAAAACGTATCGCCGATGCGAATCCGGATATTTTCTCAGTAGTTTTCTGTAGAACAAAACGTGATACACAAGCTGTCGCTGAAAAATTAATTGAAGATGGATATAGCGCTGCTGCGTTGCACGGAGATTTATCCCAGGCACAACGTGATGGTGTAATGAAATCTTTCCGTGGAAGACAAATTCAGATGCTTGTTGCAACGGATGTTGCTGCACGTGGTATTGACGTTGATAATATTACTCACGTAGTAAACTATCAATTACCTGACGAAATTGAAACCTACAATCACCGTTCAGGACGTACTGGTAGAGCTGGAAGATTAGGAACTTCTATCGTAATTGTTACTAAAAGTGAATTACGTAAAATTTCTTCTATCGAAAGAATTATCAAACAAAAATTCGAAGAAAAAGCAATTCCATCCGGAATCGAAATCTGCGAAATTCAATTATTGCACTTAGCAACTAAAATTAAAGATACTGAGGTTGATCACGAAATTGACAACTATTTACCAGCAATAAATAATGTTCTTGAAGATTTATCCAAAGAAGAGTTGATCAAAAAAATGGTTTCAGTAGAATTTAACCGTTTTATTGCTTACTATAAAAAGAACAGAGATATTTCTGCTCAATCTGGAGAAAGACGTGAAAGAAGTGATTCTGAACCAAGAGAATTCAATAATAACGGAGCAGTTCGTTATTTTGTAAACATCGGTTCAAGAGATAATTTCGACTGGATGACTCTTAAAGATTATTTGAAAGAAACATTAGACTTAGGTCGCGATGACGTCTTCAAAGTAGATGTAAAAGAAGGTTTCTCTTTCTTTAACACCGATCCTGAGCATACGGATAAAGTAATGGAAGTATTAAACAACGTACAATTAGAAGGACGTCGTATTAATGTTGAAATTTCTAAAAATGACGGTGGCGGAAGACGTGACCACAACAATCGTGGTGGCGGAAGAAGCTCTGGCGGACCAAGAAGAGAAGGAAGTTTTGCTCCAAGACGTGAAGGCTCTGGTGGCGGAGGTTTCAGAAGCGACAGAAACTCAGCTCCAAGAGAAGGAGGTTTTAGAAGCGACAGAAATTCATCTGCTCCAAAAAGAGAAGGTGGTTTCAGAAGTTCGGCCCCAAGAAGTGAAGGAAGTTCAGACAGAGCTCCAAGACGTTCTGAAAGCTTTGGTGATTCCCCAAGACCAAGAAGACCAAGAAGAGATTAATCCTTTAATCTTCTTTTAATATAAAATCCCTAATCCATACTAATTGGAATTAGGGATTTTTTATTAAAAACATTTATGAATTGATGCGTTTTATAATTCCAACCATTTAATTTAAATCTTCTTATTCCCTTTTTAATTAAATACTAAAAGCAACTTCTTGTCTTTGTTAATTTTCTGATAATTATATTCGAAGACTGCAAAATATTTAATCCTGATTTACTACTTTTAGAGCTTTAAATCAGGATATGAAATATTTCGCAGTTTTCTTTTTTACATTATTATCAAGTTTCAGTTTTGCACAAGAAACTGAAGTTACCACTCCCCAAAGGGTTTCGGGTTATATCTTTAACGATAATAGTAAAGAGCCTATTCCGAATGTAAATGTAATTAACACAAACAAAGTACGGGGAGCGCAGTCTGACGGTAAAGGATATTTTGAAATTGATGTGCAGCCCAACGATACACTTCATTTTTCTATTCTGGGATTTCAATCATTAAGAATCAGGGTTACAAATGACTGGATAAAAAACAAAATTACCAGAATCCAGCTTACAGAAAAAGCAATTGCCCTTGAAGAAGTTGTTATTGCCCCTTTTAATTTAACTGGTTACCTTGAAGTTGATTCAAAACTAATTCCAACTAAAGAAAACTACCGTTACAGCATTTCAGGACTTACCCAGGGTTATGAAGCGGGTGAATATTCTCCTAATGCATTTGGAAAAGTTTTGGGTTCTATTTTTAATCCAGCCGATATGCTCTATAATTTCTTTGGAAAAAACGCAAAAGAGCTCAAAAAATTAAAACAAATGAGAAAAGATGATACCGTTAGAAATCTTCTGGAATCAAAATACGACCGCGAAACAGTATCAGTGCTTTTAGGAATAAGCAAAGATGAAATACCTGAAATCCTACATCGATGCAGTTACTCTGATGCATTTATTCAGGAGGCAAATGATCTCCAGATAATGGATGCTATTAGTGCCTGCTACGAACAATATAAGGTGTTGAAACGAAATTAAAATTCACTCTCAAAATAAAATACTTAAATCCTCAATTTTAAAATTGGGGATTTTTTATGCCCTTTAGGATTTTAAAAACGCTACATTTACTTTTAATATTATTAATTTAATTTAATCAACATATTATGGCAAAGAGTCAGGATGCTAAAAAAACAGTAAAAAAAGAACCGTTAAAAACGGCTAAAGAAAAAAAAGAAG
>CBFGNY010000039.1:0-28370 GCA_965650235.1 uncultured Flavobacterium sp.
AAAAGAACAACATTGACTTTACAGCAGAAAAGTCACGACAAGTCTACCTTCCTGAGGGTTCTGCATGGTATGATTACTGGACAAATGAAAAAGTAAACGGAGGCCAGCAGATTTCAAGAAAAACAACCATTGACATGATACCCCTTTATATAAAAGCAGGAGCAATTATTCCATTTGGGCCTCAGGTGCAATACGCTGATGAAAAAAAATGGGAAAATCTTGAAATGAAAATTTACCCGGGCGCAGATGGATCTTTCGTGCTTTATGAAGATGAGTTCGATAATTATAATTATGAAAAAGGTGCTTTTACTGAAATTGAATTTATATGGAACGATAAATTGAATAAATTGACCATTTCTAATAGAAAAGGGCAATATAACGGAATGCTTTCTAACAGAAATTTTACCATTATTTTGCCTAATGGCTCAAAAAAGAATGTAAATTACAGCGGTAAAAAAACAGAAGTAAAATTCTAAAAATATCTAAATTAAACTATAAGACTGCGTTATCAGAATTGATAACGCAGTCTTTTTATCTTAGAAACTTATATTAAATTTTCCATTCCAAAAGCATCTTTTCTAATATCCTTAAATCCTAAGTAAACATTGCACAGCCCTCAATGTCACAACTTCTGAATATACTAAAATTACTAAAAATCAGAAATTAAATTAATACTTAAAGCTGTCGCCTGATTATATAATTATATTTGTAATCCTATCTAAACTTACATGCATGAACAGGATTTATTCAGACAATGGGACATTATTACTCGGATTAGAATCTGGAAATAATCTATTAGAGAATCCTGTACAATTTAGTGAATATACTGTCTTATTTATAGAAGAAGGAGAAGGTGTTTATCATGCCGACTTCGCCTATTTTCCTTTTAAGGCACCTGTAATACTTTTTTCTACACCCCAGCAATGCATTTATTTTAAAGAAACAAAAAAATTATCCTGCACAACATTACAATTTCATGGCGATTTTTATTGTATTGAATTTCATAGGAATGAAGTTGCCTGTAACGGATTGCTGTTTAATAATATTTACCTGGAACCATCAATAAAATTAACGGATGACCAGCATCAGTTCTATATTCAGATAGTGAACAATCTTATTGATGAACTGCGGCAGAAAGAGCCTTCAGAAATTGTATTAAGGGCATTTTTGCAACTCTTCCTCGCTAAATCCAGCAGTATAAAAATGAGTAGTGCAGAGCGTCTGGAATTAAAAAAAGATGAAAAAATGGACCAATTTAAAAACCTGTTGGAAGAAAATTTCCTGACGCTTCATAAACCCAGCGATTATGCATATTTATTGGCAATTACTCCAAATAATTTAACAAAGCAATGTAATAATCGCTTTAATAAAACCCCTACTCAAATGATTCAGGAGAGGTTAATTCTCGAAGCAAAAAAACATCTTCATCTTACCCGGTTAAGCATTAAGGAAATTGCATTTGCTTTAAAATTTAAAGACGAATATTATTTCAGCCGTGTGTTTAAAAAAATGACAAAAATTTCCCCTCAGACTTTCAGAAAAACAACCGGCATATCCATTGTTGCAGATTTGTCTAAGGAATAACATTTTTTGTCCATTCTTTCAGTAATCGTATCATACTAGCTTTGCATTGTAACTATAAAAAAAAAACAACAATGAAAAGTATTATTTTAAAAAGAATCGCAAATCTGGATATATTAGGCAAAAAAGCAATCCGTGCTGGTATCGTAATTGTTTTTTTATGGATTGGAGGACTTAAATTTTTTACCTACGAAGCTGATGGAATTGTACCCTTTGTAGCAAACAGTCCCTTCATGTCTTTTTTCTATGAGACTCCCGAAGAATACAAAAACTACACTAACAAAGAAGGGGAATTAATAGCTAAAAATCATCAATGGAACATTAATAATAACACTTACAGCTTTGCAAATAGTCTCGGCATTCTATTAATTGGCATAGCCTTTATGGTAGCAATTCACCATTGGGCACCATTTGTGAGCATGATTGGAAGTATTCTTGTGTTTGTACTGACCATCGGAACACTTTCATTTTTAATTACAACACCAGAGAGCTGGGTTCCACATTTAACAGATCATCATTTTGGATTTCCCTATCTATCAGGCCGAGGCAGGTTAGTCCTTAAAGATATTGTTATACTTGGTGGATCTTTAATAACAATGAGTGAATCTGCATCGCTTTATCTGAAAAGAAACAGTCAATCTTTGTAACTAATCAGCACAAAAAAACTCTGTAATTTAAATATTACAGAGTTTTTTTGTTTTAGAAAATTACTTTTACTTGAAAAGTTTTATTGTATCTTCTAAATTTTCTTTAGTTATAAACGCATTTATAAATTCCTGGACTTCATTTTTGGTGTCTATGGAAGTTTCAAAAAAGTTTATATGAAAATCATCGTCCTGATCAGCAATGTGGATTATTTCAGTGTATCCACGAGAAATCAGGCTCCCTTTCAATTTGATTACATTTTGCTGCTGGTGTTTATTCAAATCTTTACGAACCTGCAGTTTTACAGACTTTTCCATTTTATCATTTATTTAAATACCAATGCTCTATTAAAAGATAAAAATAAACAAATTACTAATTCAAAAAAATCAATTAACATCCCATTTGATTATAATTTATTAACATTTGTTATTTTGATTTCCAATCAAATATTTACTAAATATTATTCTATTTTTACTAGCTTTAAGAGGTGAAATTTACAATCTTAAAGATATAGATTAATATGATATACTTTTTTACAACATATATATATTTTAAATCTAACAACTATATAAGTAATTTACTTTAAAAAACTAAATCATAAACTGAATATATCTTTAAAATAAAGCCGAAACTTCAAATTTGAAATCTCGGCTTTATTTTTATTGAAATTTTACACTCTTAATCTAAAATAAAACTCACACTTACATTTGCAGTTATTTCAATTTCTCCGATTGCCATAGTTTCATTAGAAGCTGTGGTATCAGCAGACTCTTTCATTCTCATAGCAGCATACATTGGCTGTGGATGATAGATTTGAGAGTTATCAGAGATAACAAATGCCTTCCCTACTTTTTGCCCTAAAACAGAAACATAATCTTCTGCTTTTGCCTTAGCATCTTTCATGGCAATTTTTCTAGCCTCTGATTGATATTGGGCTAACTTAGACGATTCAAAAGAAACTTTATCAATACGGTTAATTCCCTGCTGAACCAATCCTTCCATTAATTCATCATATTTTGATAAATCTTTTAATAGAATTTCTACAGTCTGAACTGCATTGTAACTTGTTTTTTTTTTTTCGTAATCATATTGCGGATTCAATGCTACTTGTTTTGTTCTGAAGTCAGCAGTTGGAATATTCATTTTTTTGATGAATTTTAAAACCGCATCCATCTTTTCGTCATTTTGTTTCTTGACATCTTTAGCATTATTTCCTTTCGTTTCAACTGTAGCGGAAATTAAAACCTGATCCGGAGCTATCTTTACTTTCCCTTCTCCATTAACATTGATTTGCGGAATTTGTTTGGTTTCCTGACCGTAAGACATAGTCATAAACATGATTGTTAAAAATAATACTAGTTTTTTCATTTTTGTTATATTTAAATTGTTTGAAATTGGCATTTCAAAAGTTGTGCCAGCATTATAATTTATTCATTTTTGCCATTACAAAAAGTATCAAAATAGGAATGGCGAGTAAGATTGTCATTAAACTATGATCCATCATCAATGAGGGTTCTTTTGTCAGGGTAATCAGATAACCTCCTACAGCACCTCCAAAATGTGCCGTATGACCAATATTATCATTTTTGGATTTCATACCATAAATAGAATACAATAAATATAGGATTCCGAAAAGATAAGCCGGAATTGGAATTACAAAAAAGATTCCCAACATCATATCAGGCTGCAATAAAATTGCCGAATATAAAACTCCCGTTACTGCGCCTGAAGCCCCTACAGCTCTATAACTATAGTCATTTTTATGGAAAACCATAGTTAATAAACTTCCAAACAGCAAGCTTCCAAAATAAACTAAAACAAAAGAAAAAGTGCCTAACCAATTTAAAACAAAATGCGCAAAAAACCAAAGCGTCAGCATATTAAATATTAAATGAATCATATCAACATGCAAAAAACCAGATGACAACATTCTGATTTGTTCCCCCGAACGAATGCTTCCTACATGGAATTCATATTTTCTAAAAAAAGCAAGATCGTTAAAGCCTTTATAACTAATTAAAACATTCGCAATAATAATTCCTATCAAAATGGTATTCATAAACTTCTATTTTATTTGAATTGTAAATATAGTCAATCTCACAGTAAACTTTCAAACTGTCCAAAATATATGGCGTTATTCATTTTTACTTTATCTTTGTAAAAAAAAAATTAGATGCAGCTTCTTGTTTACATTTTAGCCTACCCCATACTTTGGCTAATTTCAATACTTCCTTTTAGAATATTTTATTGGTTTTCAGATTGTGTATATTTTTTAGTGTATTATATTATTGGCTATCGTAAAGAAGTAGTTCGTACCAATTTGGCGTTAACCTTACCTCATTTAAGCAATGCTGAAAGAAAAAAAATCGAAAAGAAGTTTTATCAGCATATGTGTGACATGTTTTTGGAAATGATCAAAACAATGAGCATTTCTCCTGAGGAAATGGAAAAAAGATTTCAGGTAACCAATATCGATTTGATATTGGACTTTGCAAAAAAAGGAAAAAGCGTTATTCTCGTGGCTTCTCATTATGCCAGTTATGAATGGCTTTTGACCATTAACCCAAAAATTGGTTTTCAGGGGGTAGCTGTCTATAAAAAGCTTGCTAATCCCTATTTTGATAAATTAATCCGAAAAATTCGTTCAAAATACAATACCGAACTAATTGAAACCAAAAAAGCGATTCCAACAATGGCGCAAAACCAGCGTGATGGCATATTGAGCTTATATGGATTGGCAAGTGATCAATCCCCAAAATTAGACCGCATTTTTCATTCAAGTGAATTTATGGGAATTGAAGTACCAGTACACACAGGTGCTGAAATGCTCGCTAAAAAATACGACTTAAGCGTAATTCTGGTAAAAGTTCAAAAAGTAAAAAGAGGCTATTATGAAGCTACTTTTGTTTCCCTGGCCGAGAATCCTAAAGATTTTGAAGATTTTAAAATTACGGAAATGTATTTAAAAGAAGTAGAAAAACAAATTCTTGAAGCCCCGGAATATTATTTGTGGACTCATAAAAGATGGAAACATAAAAAATGAGAAAAGCCCGAAATAAATCTGTTTCGGGCTTTTTTTGCATTTTATGTGAGATAATTTTATTCTTTTACCAAATAAATTCCGTCTTCTTTTATTTCTATAAGCTTATCCTTATACAAAGCGCCAACTGCTTTTTTGAACGTTTTTTTACTCATTTTCAAAACCGTCTTAATATCTTCCGGATGTGAATTATCGTTTAGTCGTAAAAATCCCCTGTTTGCTCTTAATTCATCTAAAATTTTCTCTGCATTAGGCTCAATACTCTGATATCCCTGTACTTGCAGAGCTACGTCTATTTTATTATCAGGGCGGATATTTTTTATATAACCACGCATCCTGTCCCCGGTTCTTATTGCATCATCATAAACTTCATCTTTATACAACAATCCTTTGTGCTGTTCATTAATGATCACATTGATTCCCAATTCGGTAATATGTGAAACTATCAAATCTACCTCTTCGCCTTTTTCAACTGTAAGCTGGTCGTTCTTTAAAAACTGGTTTAATTTACTGGAGGCCACCAAACGTTTGGTTTTTTCATCCATATACAAATAAACCAGGTAGCGTTTTCCTTTTTCCATTGGGCGTGCCTGTTCCTTGAACGGAACCAGGATATCCTTCTCCATTCCCCAATCCATAAAAGCACCCACCTGATTGATATAATTTACTCTTAAAAGTGCAAACTCATTCAATAAAATATAAGGCTCAAGTGTTGTTGCAACGGGTCTTTGCTCGTGATCTAAATAGACAAAAACAACAAGCTCTTCGCCTATTTCAAATTCATTTGGAACGTATTTATTTGGTAATAATATATCGTGAATTCCTTCCGGATCTTTTTCAGGATTTCCTAAAAACAACCCAACTTTGGTATCACGCAATATGGTAAGTGTATTGTATTTTCCTATTTCAATCATATTCTTGAAGTTCTAAGCTCTAAAGCCAAGTTTTTAAAGTGCAAATGTACGAAGTTTGAAAATGAGTACAGCTAAAAAATGTTTATATAAAAAAAGCCCTGAATAACGCTCTTAATTTTAAATCAACTCTTTGAAATATTGTTTTAGAATTACATCATTTTCAGAAGTTGGCGTAAATATTTCTAAAATATTTGGAGCATCATTTATTTCATAAAATGACTTAATGCTTTTTTCTAACGAATCTAAATCAGTTGCGGCAAAATAATTCAAATTATACATTTTTGTCAAATGTTCTGCCGTTAAATGATGTGCCGTTTCAAAATTCTGAAGATCCCTCCTCCTCCATTATTAATCAAGATGATTTTGAAGTTTTTAGGAATATAAGAATTCCACAAAGCGTTGCTATCATACAAAAAGCTGATATCACCGGTAATAAAAACAGTCTGTTTTTGACTTCCAACAGAAGCGCCTATGGCTGTAGATGTACTGCCATCAATGCCACTTGTACCCCTATTGCAAAAAACTTCTATTGCCGAATCAATATCAATTAATTGTGCATACCGAATGGCAGAACTGTTGCTTATTTGTAATTGACTATTTTTAGGCAAGGAGTCTATCACTTTTTCAAATACTTTAAAATCCGAAAAAGGAATTTTATCTAAATACTTTTGCTTTTTAATTTTTCGTAATTCATAAACCTCATTGATCTGTTTAAAATAATCGCTCTGTACAAAAACTGTTTTGGGCAGCAAATCATTGAAAAAATCATTTGGCTGCATCACAAAATGTTTGGTTAAAGCATTGAATGTATCATAAGCACGTAAGGTATCAATATGCCAGTGATGTAGCGGTTTGTATTTTCTTAAAAAACCTTTAATACGTTTTGAAACGACCATTCCTCCAAATGTAACTAAAATTTCAGGCTCAAACTCTTTAAAATCAATATCATCAAAAGGAGTAATTAAAGTATCGATACTGCTGATAAAATTGGGATGATGCAAATTAGAAGTCGTTTCAGTCAGGACCACAATTGATGGATCGCCAGCCAGATTTTCTACTGTTTCTTTATCGATTGAATTACCTTCATTGACACCAACTAAAACAAGTTTTCTTTTAGCTGAATTCCAGATTGAAACAAAATCTTCTACATTTTCAATTGATTTTGTTCCGATAATTGCATCCGAATGTGTGATTTTTGGATGAACCGAAAGCGTGTCAACTGTTTCATATAAAGGTTCTTCAAAAGGGGCATTAATATGAACAGGCCCTTTTTGAAAAATTGCAGTTTCTATGGCTTCATTTATTTTTAAATCATTTTCCTCAGAAGCTTCTTCAGTCAAATTAGCATTGAAAACCGAATGGTTCTGAAAAACATTTTGCTGACGAATAGTTTGTCCATCGCCAATATCAATCTTATTTTGCGGGCGATCTGCAGAAATTACAATCAATGGAATCTGACTGTAAAATGCTTCGGCCACTGCGGGATAATAATTTAATAATGCAGATCCCGATGTACACACAATTGCTGTTGGTTTTTTTGTTTGCTGGGCAATTCCCAAAGCAAAAAATGCAGCACAGCGCTCATCTGCTATGCTATAACATTTAAAATTAGAGTTTTGGACGAAACCGATAGTTAAAGGAGCATTTCTGGATCCGGGAGAAATTATAATATTATCAATTCCTTTTGCTGAACAAATTTCGATAATGCTTTGAGCAAGTGGTATTTTGGGGTAAATCATGCTAAATGGCGTATTATTTTAAAGAAAACCTAAAGTTTGGATTTTCTTTTTTGACCACACAAAGTTACAAACTTCACTCTTGATTTAACTTATAAATAGGAAAGATATTAAGTCTGTTTTAGAAAAAGGGAATATCTTTGCAAAGCTTAATTTAACAGAATAAATTCTTCCGCATTTTTTATCATTATGAACTTGACACTTAGGCCTGCAACAGTAAACGATTTAGGTAAAATCCTTGATATTGTAAATCATTCTATCTTACATACAACGGCAAATTATAGTTATGAAATTCAAAATTTAGAAGTTCAGACAAAATGGTTTGAAGATAAAAAACTAAAAAATCTGCCTGTAATTGTGGCTGATTTAGATGGCGAAGTTGTTGGTTTTGGAAGTTACGGGCAATTCCGCGAAAAAATAGGCTATCAATACACAGTGGAACATTCAGTATACGTTGTTGATAATGTAATTGGAAAAGGTATTGGATCAAAATTATTAACCGAACTGATTCGTTTGGCGAAAGCCCAGAGTTATCACGTTATGATTGGCGCTATTGATGCAGATAACGCCGGAAGTATTGCCTTTCATGAAAAATTTGGATTTATTGCCACAGGAACAATCCGTGAGGTTGGCTATAAATTTGATCATTGGCTCGACCTGGTTTTTATGCAATTGATATTGGAATAATACATTCATAGCAATTTTTCGCCACAAGAAGATATAGCAAACAGAAGAAAAATGTTTCTAAATAAAAATCCGCAAACTTATTTAAAATAAATTTGCGGATTTTTACTTGAATTTTTTGAAACTAACTTTTAATCCAGTTAATAATTTCCGGATCTGTTGGCAATGTTTTTGGTGAAATCACTTTTGCCAGTTCTCCTTTTTCATTGATCAGGTATTTTTGAAAATTCCATTGTACTTCTGAATCTTCCAACCCGTTTTTTGATTTTTGAGTCAGGAATTTATATAGCTCACTCATATCGTCTCCTTTAACTGAAATTTTACTCATCATAGGAAAAGTTACACCATAATTTTGCTGACAAAAAGCCCCAATTTCTTCATTTGTACCAGGTTCCTGGGATGCAAAATCATTAGCCGGAAAACCTACAATTACGAAGCCTTTATCTTTATACTCTTTATAAATTGCTTCAAGATCTTTGTACTGAGGTGTCAACCCACATTTTGAAGCGGTATTTACGATCATAATTTTCTTTCCCTTTAGAGAAGAGAAATCAAAAGTATCACCTGATAAATCCTGTACCTTAAATTGATAAATGGTTTGTTTTTCCATAACTTTTCCTGTGTTAGGTTTATTGGTACTTGTTTGAGCCTGAATTTGTGCTGTTACTAAAAATACTGCAGCACAAACTAAAAATGCTATTTTATTCATCGCTTAATTTTTTATAAATTTAGTTAAATTATGACTCAAATCGAGGATGCTAAAGATTTATTTTGATTAAACAAAAGTTAAATAAAAAAGTGAAGCCTAACGTTAATCAGGCGTTAGACTTCTACCTACAAACAAATCAAACCATGTAAAAACTTATATACTTATTTAAAAAAGTGTATTATTTTAAAATCGATAATAACCGGAAGGTCCATCAGGCCAGCTGTTCGTTCTACAATAAACCGGACTGCTACGCTTCCGTCCCCAATATTTTTTCACTCTATGTTTATAATTTAACTTCCATATTTTTTCTAAAATAGTTGATGCTCCGGTAATGAGCAGTATATAATTTAAAACGATACATAAGTGATTTCCAAAAAATGTGGTATTTAAAATTGGTAACCTCTCTCATTCATCTGTACATGCGTATCTTTTAAATTATTAACTATTCATTTTGGAAGTCCGAAGCTATCAACTATCAATATTTTTGGAAAGTTATTTATCCTTTTTTGAAAGTTTTTTATTGACTCGGATAAATTAAATTTTCAACTTTTATTGCTTTTTGCTATTAAAAAATAAATATTAACTTTTATGTTATAATAGCATTTACGTAAAAGGATTGTTTATGGTTTTAAAAAATTAAAAAAAAAGTGATTTATTTTATAGTTCCTCAATCTACAAGGCCTCACCCAATTAAAAAAATAAAAAAAATGATAAAAAAATAAATTATCTTTATATCGAGGTATCAAAAAAAAGTAAATTAAATTTTGTTAAAACTTTAAAAATCTAAATTTATGAGTCAGGAAGAATTATTAGTTTTAATCTACAAGAAAGATGAAAGAGCTTTTACCCACTTGTATGATATGTATTCCAAAAGTTTATTTTCGGTTATCAATGTTTTAATAAAAAACCGTGAAGAAGCCGAAGATGTTTTACAGGATGTTTTTGTAAAAATCTGGAAAAATATAGACTCCTATAATGAAGGAAAAGGTCGTTTTTACACCTGGATTCTTAATATTGCCCGAAATACATCTATTGATAAATTAAGATCTAAAAATTTTAATAACAGTCAAAAAAACCTTTCCTCAGATAATTTCGTACATCTGTTAGACGACAGCAACAAACTCGTTAATAAAATTGATACAATTGGTATTCAGGAGTTTGTAAAAAAATTAAAACCAAAATGTATTGAGATTATTGATTTGTTATTCTTCAAAGGATACACCCAACAAGAAGCTTCAGAAGAATTGGCCATGCCTTTAGGAACTGTCAAAACACAAAACAGAAACTGTATTAACGACTTACGTAATTATCTAAAAATATAATGGAAGCACAAGAATATATAGAATCAGGAATTTTAGAACTATATGTTTACGGTTTATTAACCGAATCTGAAAACCTGGAAGTAGCCGAAATGGCAAAAAACAATCCTGAAGTTGAGCAGGAAATTCTTTCGATAGAAAAAGCAATAGTAGCATTGTCATCGAGTTTCTCTCCATTTCATTCGGTAGCCAATTTCGAGAAGATAAAAGCCCGTTTAGAACTGAAACACGGTAAGGTTGTAGATTTGAAACCTGCATCAAACAGAACTCAGTATATTGGCTGGGCAGCTGCAGTATTACTATTGTTAGGCTTAGGTTACCAGACATTAGAACTGACAGAAACAAAAGGTGCTATTACAACTGTTGGAAACGAAAAAAACAAAATTGAAAGAGAATTTGCTTATTTAGAGCAGCAAAATAAACAAACAGAAAAAAGCTTGACTATTGTAAGGGATATTAAAAATACAGGGGTAACACTTGGCGGTCAGGCTGTTTCTCCTACCTCTTTTGCAAAAGTATATTGGAACAAAGAAACCAAGACTACTTATATTGATGCAGCAGGTTTGCCAAAACCTCCAAAAGGAATGGTATATCAGGTTTGGGCCCTTAAACTAAGTCCTACCCTAACTCCAACAAGCATTGGTTTATTAAGCGATTTTGAAGGAAATAATCAAAAAATATTTGCGGTAGATCAAACTGCTTATGCCGAGGCTTTTGGTATTACACTTGAACCGGCTGGCGGAAGTCTTTCTCCAACAATGGAACAATTATATACTTTAGGAAAAGTTTAATTACTCAATAAATTTAGCTCATTATAAATCCCCAAATATCAAAATTTGGGGATTTTTTTGTAAATACATGTGAAGAATTTTTTAAGTTTTTAAAAAAAATATCCTTCTAAAATAATTTATTCTTATTAATAGCTGCATAATACATGAATTCATTCAAAACTGTATTGCAAAAATTAGAATATTTAGGAATTATTATTAGTATTAAATTTTATTCAATTAAATTTGTGCAATCGATTACATTAACCACGTGTAAACTTTTAAAAAAACTAATTAACTTATAAATGAAAAAAACATTCGCCTTATTCTTTTTCCTACTGAGTATATCCAGTCTTTTTGCCCAAAATTATTATATGTCAGCTCCCGAAGGATTTGGTGCTGCTGCAACTGGAGGAGGAACTCCAACTGTTTCTAATACTGTAACCGTTTCTAATTATACAGCTTTAAAAAATGCACTAAACTCAACAGCTGTTTCTAATTCAGTAATTTTAGTTTCAGGAACTATTGTATGCGACTACACTAGCGTGACTTTAACCAATAAAACTATCATTGGATTACCTGGTGCAGTACTTATAAATGATCAAATAACACTTACAAATGAAGCAACATCTGTCGATAAATCTGGAATTCTTAATATAAAACCAGGTTCTAATAATGTTATTATCAGAAATCTTGTTTTTAAGGGTCCGGGTGCTTGGGACATTGGAGCTCGTGACAACCTTACTAACGAAGGTACGAATGTATGGGTTGATCACTGTGAGTTTCAGGATGGTATGGATGGAAATTTCGACAACAAAGGAAAAGCTGACAATGTTACAATTTCATGGTGTAAATTTACTTACTTAAAAACTCCTATTGCAGAAGGTTCAGGAGGAACTGATGACCATAGATTTACAGATTTAGTAGGTTCTAGTAAAACTGACATTCCTAATGATGGTAATTACAGTATAACTTTCCAGAACTGCTATTGGGCAGAAGGCTGTAAAGAAAGAATGCCAAGAGCAAGAAATGCTGAATTGCATATTTTAAACTGTTATTACAAAACATCGGTTGTCGGATCTTTGGCTATTGGTTTAGGTGGAGGAACTAACAATACTACTTGTTATGTAGAAAATAGTAATTTTGAAACAATTTCAAAAGTTTATCAAACTTATTCTGGAGATGGCGGAACAATTGGAGTAAATTTTGATGGCTGTGTTCAGGGAGCAACTTCTGCATCTGTTAATATAAATTCCGGAACAGTTTCAAAACCATCATACGCATATACTAAACTTAATACTTCTGACGTAGCTACTTATATAACAAATGCAAGTTGTGGCGCAGGAGCTACGCTTAACATAACTTCATCTGGTGTGATATCAGCTTGTAATACTTTAGGAGTAAATGATAATGCCTCTAACTTAGAGCTTAAATTTCATCCAACAGTTGTAGATAATATTTTAAATATCGAATTTTCAAGTATTGAAAATGGCTTAGCTGTAATAGAAATATTCTCTGTAAATGGTAGTAAAGTTTATACATCTTCTAAAACTGTTACTGGTAATGAAAAGGTGGAATTAAACATTGCAAAACTTGCTAAAGGAGTTTATATCTGTAAAGTACAAATTGAAAATAGGGTTAAAACTTTCAAAATTGTAAAGAATTAGTTTTAAAATAAAAAGTAACCCTGAATTCTCAAATTCAGGGTTACTTTTTATTTATTTAAAGACAAATATGATTTTAATTTATTTTTGTACTTTGATATCTACAACAATTCTAGGATCATATCCTACCTTATGAACAGATTTTACATAAATTGCGCCCTTCTTTCCTGCCGCATTTTTAAACAGTATAATACGAGGCAATTGATCTGTTGAAAATGATTCACCATCATCAGTTATGTTTAAATTCGTTAAATCTTCACCTTTTTTTAAATTATTAAATTGCTCAACTGTAAATTCATCTGTTACATAATTTACGTAATCAGTATTTGTTGCTCCTGCAATTCCATCTTCTGTATCATTTGGACTTAAGAAATAAGCAAAAGAGTTAATTGCAGTTCCATAAAAAGCAATATCGACTTTTGACAAAACTGAAGCGTCAATTTGATTTTTTTTATAAGATTTGCCAGTTGCAGTTGAAAAAAAACGTCCTGCATCAAAACCTTCAGAATAATCTAAAGAAAAGGTTATATTTTTGAATGATTTTAATGTTTCTGTTTCAACTACATTTTCGTCTTTGTCATCACTCGAACAACCAGTTAAAATTGTTGCACAAATAAATAATACCAACGCAATTTTTTTTGAAATTTTCATTTTATATTTTTTAAAATTCATAAGAATATGCTTCTAAAATTTCATATAGCTTTTAAAAAAATCTAACTAATAGACGTTTAACATTTTAAGTTTTATTTCATTTAAACACAAATTATTGATACTACCCTCATGTGTGTGTTTAGTTTCCTTAGGAGATTGATAGGTACCTGCTTCCAATTGTTCTGCGACAGCTTTGTATGCGTCTCTAAACGGCATTCCGGCAACTACCATTTCGTTTAAGGTGTCAACAGTAAACAAGTAATCGTATTTTTTATCTTTTAAAATATTGTCTTTTACCGTAATATCTTTTACAGAGAAAATGGCAATATCCAGACAAGCTTTTAAGTTTTGAAGTGCTGGAAACAAACCTTCTTTTAAAAGCTGTAAATCCCTGTGATATCCGCTTGGTAAATTATTGGTGATTAAAGTTATTTCGTATGGAAGCGCCTGAATCTTGTTACATTTTCCTCTGATTAATTCGAATACATCAGGATTCTTTTTATGTGGCATAATACTGGAACCTGTTGTAAGATGTGCTGGCAAACTGATAAAGTCAAAATTCTGACTCATATACAAACATACGTCCATCGCAAATTTTGACAGCGTTGCTGCTACACTGCTCATTGCAAAGGCAACTGTTTTTTCTGCTTTTCCACGGCTCATTTGTGCGGCTACGGCATTGAATTTTAAAGTTTCAAAACCTAATTCCTGTGTGGTAAAAGTCCTGTTGATAGGAAAAGAACTTCCATAGCCTGCTGCAGAACCTAATGGATTTTGATTAACCACTTTTAAAGCTGCATTTAACATCGTAACGTCATCTATTAAACTCTCTGCGTAAGCAGAAAACCACATTCCGAATGAAGATGGCATAGCGATTTGCAAATGTGTATAACCTGGTAATAAAACGTTTTGGTGTTTTTCTGCAGATTCCATTAAAAGATCAAAAAGTGTTTTCACTTGTTCTTTTAACGCCTTTAATTCATCTTTTAAGTACAAATGAACATCAACCAAAACCTGATCGTTACGGGAACGCGCGGTGTGGATTTTTTTTCCGGCATCACCCAACTTTACTGTTAAAAGATATTCAATTTTGGAATGTACGTCTTCGAAACTATCTTCAATTTCGAAATTTCCAACTACAATATCAGCAATAATATCATTTAAAGCATCAACTAAAGAACTCGTTTCTTCTGCAGTTAATAATCCAATTTGTCCAAGCATTTTGGCGTGTGCAATTGAACCTAAAGCATCGTATTTTGCAAGAACCAAATCTAACTCACGATCGTTTCCAACTGTGAAATGTTCGATTTGTTTGTCTGTTGGTATTCCTTTTTCCCAAAGTTTCATAAGATATATGTTTTTTGTTTCACAGAGTTACGCAAAGAAAACTCAGAGATTCACAAAGTTGTTATTTGTATTATTACGTTTCTTATACCTGAATGCCCTAGCCCCGATAGTAGTGGAAATCCTTTTGTGCCGGTGTTCGGCATAAAAGATTGTAACGGATAGCGGGAACAGCTTCTGAATAATTTATAATTTAAAGAAATCAGTTAGTATTTTAATATACAACTCTACTCCTTCTTCGATTTCGTTGATAAAAATAAATTCATCTGCCGAATGTGACCGCAGGGTTTCGCCTGGTCCTAATTTTAAAGACTGACAGCTCAAAACCGATTGATCTGAAAGTGTTGGCGAGCCATACGTTGTTCTTCCTAAAGCGATTCCAGCCTGAACCAAACCGTGTGCAATTGGAATAGACGATGCGTTTAAATGCATAGATCTTGGCATAACTTCTGCATTTACACTAGCTTTCACTACTTCAAGAATTTCTGTATTCGTGTAACAGTCGTTTACGCGAATATCTACAACCAAATCACATTCTGATGGCACCACATTATGCTGTTTCCCTGCGCTAATCTGCGTTACGGTCATTTTTACGGGACCTAAAACTTCAGATATTTTATCGAATTTATAGTTTTTAAACCATTCCATTACTGGAATTGATTTGTATAAAGCGTTATCATCATTTTGATGGGCTGCATGGCTGGCAGTACCTTTTACTTTTACGTCCAGAACCAATAAACCTTTTTCGGCAACAGCCAATTGCATTAATGTCGGCTCGCCTACAATCGCGCAATCCAGCTCCGGTAAATGTTTTAAAACACTGTTTAAACCGTTTTTCCCGCTGCTTTCTTCTTCGGCAGAAGCAACAATTACCAAATTATGTGACAAATTTTGATTTTCATAAAAATGAACAAAAGTCGCCAATAACGAAACTAAGCATCCACCGGCATCATTACTTCCCAATCCGAATAATTTGCCGTCTTTTTCTATGGCTTTAAAAGGATCATTGGTATATGCCTGATTTGGTTTTACGGTATCGTGATGTGAATTTAATAAAAGTGTTGGTTTATTTTCGTCGAAATATTTATTGAAAGCCCACACATTATTGTTTTCTCTTTGAAAGGGAATCTCATTTTGATTGAACCAATTCTCTATTAAAATTGCTGTCTGATCTTCTTCACTGGAAAAGGAAGGTGTTTCAATTAGGTTTTTTAATAGTGATATGGCTTCGTGGGTAAGCGTTTCTATATTTTTCATTTCTTATTTTGGTACTGAGATGCTAAGATTGCAAAAGTCTTGGTTTCTGGGGAACTTAGCAACTTTTTTCTTTATAATGTAATGGTCGTGTGCAAAACATCCGGATTTTCCAGCATTTTATGATGCCCAATTTTGATTTTCTGAACGCCTCTTGACAAACTGTTGAAACAATTATCCAATTTCGGAATCATGCCTGAATGAATTACTTTTTCGGCTTTTAGTTTGTTGTATAATTCCTCGTTAATTGCTGTAATTACAGAAAAATCATCTTCTGAATCCTGCAAAACGCCTTGCTTTTCAAAACAATATGTCAGCGTAACATCAAAAACTTCAGACAAAGCAATTGATAGTTCGCTTGCAATTGTATCGGCATTTGTATTTAATAATTGACCGTTTTTATCATGTGTAATGGCGCAGAAAACGGGAACTATTCCCGCTTCAAGCAACGTTTTCAATAAAGTTGTATTTACTTGTTTTACATCACCAACAAATCCGTAATCAATTGTTGGATGGTTTCTTTTTGTAGACTGAATTAAATTTCCATCAGCTCCGGAAAATCCAATTGCATTGTTATTTTTGGCTTGCAACTGCGCTACAATATCTTTGTTTATTTGTCCGGCATAAATCATTACTACAACATCAAGCATGGGAGCGTCTGTAATTCGGCGGCCATCAATCATTTGAGGAACCAAACCAATACTTTGCGCCATTTTTGTAGCCGATTTTCCACCACCGTGAACTAAAACTTTATACCCTTCGATCTTAGAAAAATCAGTTAAGAATTGCTCTAATTCGGTTGGATTATCGATTATATTTCCGCCTATCTTTATTACTGTAACTTTTTTCATGAGGCTCAAAGGTTCAGAGGAACAAAGGGACAAAGTTTAGATTCAGTTTATAAAAACCTCCGAACCTTTGCAACTTTGAACCTTTGTACCTTAATTTATAACTTCTTTAAAATTTTTTGTAAAACTAATTGTGCTGAATAGGTTCTGTTATTCGCTTGCTGAATTACAATTGAATTCTCGCTGTCAATAACTTCGTCACTTACAATTACATTACGACGAACAGGCAGACAGTGCATGAATTTTCCATTATTTGTCAATGCCATTTTTTCGGCAGTTACAGTCCAATTTGAATCTGAATTGGTTACTTTTCCGTAATCGTTGAAATTACTCCAGTTCTTCACGTAAACGAAATCGGCATTTTCGAATGCTTTATTTTGATCGTATTCTATTTTGCAGTCCTTTGTAATTTCCGGGCTTAGTTCGTAACCTTCCGGATGTGTGATTACAAAATCCATATCTTTTTGCATTTGCATCATTTCTACAAATGAATTTGCTACTGCCTGAGGCAACGCTTTTGGATGCGGAGCCCACGAAAGTACTACTTTTGGCTTGTGTTTCGTTTTGTATTCTTCCATTGTAATAGCATCAGCCAAAGACTGTAATGGATGACGAACAGCACTTTCCATGTTTACGATTGGCACTGTAGCATGTTTCAAAAATCCTGAAATAACAGTTTCGGCATAATCTTTTTCTTTGTCAGCCAAACCTGCAAAAGCACGAATTGCGATAATATCACAATACTGTGAAACGACTTCAGCAGCTTCTTTAATGTGTTCTGAAGCTCCTGAATTCATTACAGCTCCATCCTCGAACTCTAATGTCCAGCCCTCGTTGGTGAAATTCATTACCATCACGTTCATTCCTAAGTTTAGAGCCGCTTTTTGAGTACTCAAACGCGTTCTTAAACTTGGATTGAAGAATAACATTCCTAAGGTTTTATTCTTTCCTAAACTTTGATTTTTAAGCGGATTCTTTTTGATTTTTAACGCGCTTTTTACCCATTTTGATAATGAGTTGATATCTTGAATTGAAATATAGTTCATCTTTTAGTTTTTTATTAAAGATCAGAAATATTAATTTATATAATCTTAGTAAAAGGAATTTCGTTTTGTAAAGCTTTCAAAATAAAATTATCATTTAATCCGTTTACAATCCAGGTTTCAATGTTGGCTGCTTTTGCGATTCCGGCTGCTTCGATTTTGGACTGCATTCCTCCTGTTCCGTGTGATGATTTCGATTCTCCGATTTCTTTTTCTAAAACTTTTAAATCTTTTACCAGTTTAATGGTTTCGGGAATTTCATTGTGAATAGAAGCTTTTGTATAAATTCCGTTTGTATTAGTTGCAATTATCAGAATATCAACATTTAATAAAACTGCTGCCAAAGCCGCTAATTTATCATTATCGCCAAACTGAATCTCATCTGTAGCAACTGTATCATTTTCATTGATAATCGGAATGTAATTATTCTCAACCAAAACATTAATTGTATTGACAATATTTACTTTTGACTGGTCTTTTTCGAAATCAGAATAAGACAATAAACATTGTGATGTCAATAAACCTAAATCGCTGAAATTCTCATGGAAAATCCGCATTAAATGGGGCTGACCAATCGAAGCCAAAGCTTGTTTGACAATAATTTCCTTGCCTTTGCTTTCTAGTTTTACAAATTGTTTAGCAGCTGCAATCGCTCCAGAACTCACAATTACAAATTCATAATCTTTATTCAAAGCAGCAATCTGCATCCCAATATCCTCAATCTTTCCTCTCGAAATATGATTGGTTTCTTTGGTTAAGGTATTACTTCCTATTTTTAATAAAATCCTTTTTTTACTCATTTTTTTATAAGATGCTAAGATTCTGAGATACTAAGTTTTTTAAAACCTCCAATTCAACATTTTCTAATTATCTAATTATCTCAATTATCTCAATTATCTAATCTGACCTTCTCCGTAAATGTACCATTTATTCGTAACCAGATGCTGTAATCCAATTGGCCCTCTTTGGTGTAATTTGTCAGTACTGATAGCTAATTCACCACCTAATCCTAATTGAAAACCATCTGTAAATCGGGTAGAAACATTCTGATAAACAGCGGCAGCATCAATACTTTCCATGAAATTTTGTGCTATGCTATCATTTTTTGTAATGATCGAAGCTGAATGTCCTCCACAATATTTATTGATTTTAGAAATTGCTTCTGAATCTGAATTAACGGTTCCAATTACAATTTTATAATCTAAAAACTCTTCATACCAAATATTTTCGTCTAAAAGCGCTTTTGTATTTTTAAAAGTTTCTAAAGATTGATCAACCAAAATTTCAACTTTAGCTTCTGTCAATTCTTCAATTAACATGGCTGTAAAACCTTCAAAATTTGGAATTTTATTGTCAATTAAAACTTTATCAACAGCATTACAAGCAGAGATTTTTGCAGTTTTAGCATTCAGAATCACTTTTAAAGCAATTTCTAAATCGGCTTCCTCTTGAACATAAACAAAATTATTACCACGACCACTTACTATTACTGGGCAAGTCGCGTGTTTTTTGACAAACTCTATCAATTTTTCACCACCACGAGGAACGATTAAATCCACTTTTTGAGTTGGATTTTCCAAAAAAGCCTGAGTTTCGGTACGATTGTAATTTAGGTATTCAACCCATTCTGTAGAAACTCCATTTTCTTCTAAAGCCTGATGCCATAAACTCACAATCTTCAAATTAGACTGTAAAGACTCTTTTCCTCCCTTTAATAAAATCTTATTTCCGGATTTGAAAGCAATTCCACCAGCTTCAATCGTTACGTCAGGTCTTGATTCGTAAATTATTAAAACTGTACCAAAAACAGCTGTTTTATTCGTTACCCTAATTCCATTATCATGAACAAAATGAAAACGCTCCACTCCTACAGGATCTTCCTGAGCAGCTAATTGATTTAATGACAAAATCATCTCGTCAACTTTCTTATCATCCACTTTTAGACGTTCTTCCATCGCTAAATCCGAGCCATCATAAGCTTCTAAATCTTGTTTATTAACTTGGATAATCTGACTCCGCTCCTGCTCTACCAATTTTGCCATAGAGTGCAAAACCAGATTGCGTTTTTCAATTGATAATGGATTCATAATTTATAGTGGGTTGTTGTTTTTTAGTTGTCTATTTTTTATAGAAAATTTACTTATACCTAACAGGTTTTGAAAACCTGTTAGGATATTATATTCTTTGTGTTTCCAAACCCGACAGGTTTAAAAAACCTGTCGGGTTTCACGTGCTGTTAACTTAATTCTGAAGCTCTTCCAAGCTGTCTTTTAATGCTGCAATAAAAGTATCAATATCTGATTTTTTCACAGTAAGCGGTGGCAAAATTCTAAGCAGATTTTTGTTGTTGGCACTTCCGGTAAAAATATGTTTCTCAATAATTAGTTTCTTTCTTAAAGCGCTTACATCAAAATCGAATTCAATTCCAAGCATTAAACCTTTTCCTTTTACTTGTTTGATTCCTTCAACTTCTTTGATTTTTTCTAAGAAATACTCATAAATTTCATTTACATTTTTCTGTAAATCTAATTTTTCAATTACATCCAAAACAGCAATTCCAGCTGCACAAGACAAATGGCTTCCGCCGAAAGTAGTTCCCAATAATCCGAAGCTTGCTTCAAATTTTGGAGAAATCAAAATACCGCCAACAGGAAAACCATTCCCCATTCCTTTTGCTACCGAAATAATATCAGCGTTGATTCCGTGATGCTGGAAAGCGAAAAATTTCCCGCTTCTTCCGTATCCTGATTGTACTTCATCTAAAATCAAAACTACATCATGCTTTTTACACGCTTTCTCCAAAGCCTGAAAAAATTCTGTTGTTCCCTGGTCTAAACCTCCAACTCCCTGAATTCCTTCGATGATTACAGCAGAAACATCACCTTTTGCAAGCTCTGCTTCTACCAAATCGATTTGGTTTAAGGGTAAAAAAGTTACTATTTGCTGTGCATTAATTGGCGCTACAATTTTTTTGTTATCTGTAACAGCAACTGCTGCAGAAGTTCTTCCGTGGAAAGAATTATGAAAAGCAACAATTCTTGATTTTCCGTTATGGAAAGAAGCTAATTTCAATGCATTTTCGTTTGCCTCAGCTCCGGAACTGCATAAAAACAATTCGTAATCTTCTAATCCTGAAAGTTTTCCTAATTTCTGAGCCAATTCTACCTGCAAAGGATTCTGAATAGCATTTGAATAAAATCCCAAATGATCCAATTGATTTTTTAATTTGGCTACATAATCAGGTTGCGTATGGCCAATCGAAATTACACCATGTCCGCTATATAAGTCTAAATATTCCACTCCGTTATTGTCTGTAATCGTGCAGTCAATTGCTTTTACAGGAGTTATGTCATAAAGTGGGTATACGTTAAATAAGTTCATTTCTTAAAAGTTATATGTTATTTGTTAAATGTTAGAAGTTATTGTGCAACGTTTTTACTTCTAATTTTTAACCAATTTAAAATGTTATTTGAAAAATTAGAAGTTTTAGGTACAGACGTTTAACATCTCACTTTTAACCTTTAACTTTCCTCCTAAAATCCGCTTGGTTTCAAATGTAAACCTGTGGTTTCTTCTAATCCGAACATTAAATTCATATTCTGAATCGCTTGTCCTGAAGCACCTTTGGTTAAGTTATCAATTATTGATGTTATTAAAACCCGGTTTCCTTTTTTAAATAAACTGATGATGCATTTGTTGGTTTGAACAACTTGTTTCATATTGATATTTGTCGTTGTCACTGTTACAAAAGGTTCATCTTTATAGAAATCTTCATATTTAGCAACCAATTGTTCCAAGCTATCGTCAGATAATGTATATAATGTTGCGAAAATCCCTCTTGGAAAATCTCCTCTGTTTGGAATAAAAAGCAATTCACTTTCAAAATCATCCTGCAACTGAACCAGACTTTCTGAAATCTCTCCTAAATGCTGGTGCTCAAAAGCTTTATAATGCGACATATTATTGTTTCTCCAACTGAAATGCGAAGTTTCAGAAAGTCCAACTCCAGCGCCGGTACTTCCGGTTGTTGCATTGATATGAACGTCATTATTCAGTAAACTATTTTTCGCTAAAGGCAATAAAGCCAACTGAATCGCCGTTGCAAAACAACCCGGGTTTGCAATATAATTTGCTTTTTTGATATCCGATTTATTCAATTCCGGTAATCCGTAAACGAAATCCTTACCTTCAAAATGAGCGTCTTTATTTAATCTGAAATCATTTCCTAAATCAATGATTTTAGTGTGACTCGCAAATTGGTTTTCTTTCAAAAATGAAATTGATTTTCCGTGACCTAAACATAAAAACACAACATTTACATCCGGATTGATTGTATCAGTAAAATTCATTTCAATATCGCCCATCAAATCATGGTGCGCCACAGAAAGCGGCTTACCTGAATTCGTTGTACTGTAAACAAAATCGATGTTCACATTAGGATGAAACATCAATATTCTGATAAGCTCTCCGGCCGTGTAGCCCGAACCACCAATTATTCCGATATTAATCATGATCTAAATGATTTACAGATGAAAATATGTTTTGTGCATTACCTAAAATCTTGATAAATCCTTTTGCATCATCAGACGTCCAGGCGTTGTTCATTTCTCCATACTGACCAAAACCTGTGTTCATCAAATCATTTTTAGATTCGATTCCGTCAAGCGAAAAATGATATGGTTTTAATGAAACGGTTACAGTTCCATTTACTGTTTTTTGTGTGTCCTGTAAAAAGGTTTCAATATTACGCATAACAGGATCTAAAAACTGACCTTCGTGAAATAACATTCCATACCAGTTTCCTAATTGTTCTTTCCAATATTGCTGCCATTTTCCTAAAGTATGTTTTTCTAACAAATGGTGTGCTTTGATGATAATTAATGGAGCAGCAGCCTCAAAACCAACTCTTCCTTTAATTCCGATAATCGTATCACCTACATGAATATCCCTCCCGATTGCGTAAGCATTCGCCAATTTTTCAAGTTTTACGATATTTCTTTCAGGAGCATCTTTTTTGCCATTTAAGGCAACCAATTCCCCTTGTTCAAAATGCAAAGTTACTTTTTCCTCGTCTTCTTTTTGTAATTGCGAAGGATAGGCTTCACTTGGTAATGGCTGACTTGAAGTTAAGGTTTCTTTTCCTCCAACACTTGTTCCCCAAAGTCCTTTGTTGATAGAATATTGTGCTTTTTCCCAAGAATAATGAACACCGTTTTGAGCTAAATAATCAACCTCTTCTTGTCTTGACAATTTCAAATCTCTAATTGGAGTGATGATTTCAATTTCCGGAGCAATGGTTTGGAAAATCAAATCAAAACGAATCTGGTCATTTCCTGCACCTGTACTTCCGTGTGCAATGGCACTTGCTCCTACTTTTTTAGCATATTTAATGGCTTCAATTGCCTGAAAAACACGCTCTGCACTCACTGATAAGGGATACGTATTGTTTTTTAATACATTTCCAAAAATCAAATATTTTATAGCTTTATCATAATATTTATCTACGATTGTAAGGTTGGCGTGTTGTGCACTTCCTAATTCGTAGGCTCTTTTTTCGATAGCAGATAACTCTTCTGCATCAAATCCTCCTGTATCTACCAGTACGGTGTGAACTTCGTATCCTTTTTCATTTTTTAAATATTTCAAACAATACGAGGTATCCAATCCTCCACTATAAGCTAATACAACTTTTTTCATTTTTTATAATTTAGGCTAATACTTTCGTATGTAGCAAGTTTGAGATTCTTTTTATATTTTAATTCTTAAGACAAAAAAGTGAAAGACAATATTTTATTTAAAAATAAAGCTTGCTTAATTTTTTTTAATCTTTTCAAAACAGCTTCGTTAAAAGGATGCCTTGGCGGATCCTTAGGTTTATCTTTTGGATCATACAACATTCCGGTACACAAGCACATTTTATTTTCTTTGCTTTTTAGTATTTCGTAATTCGTACAGGTTTTACAGCCGGACCAAAAACTAGGATCTGTTGTCAGCTCAGAGAATGGTACAGGTTTGTAACCCAAATCAGAATTGATTTTCATTACTGCCAAACCGGTTGTGATGCCAAATATTTTGGCATTTGGATATTTTTGCAATGAATAGTCAAAAACTTTTGATTTAATTTTTTTAGCCAAACCTAAGTTTCTGTAGTCAGGATGTACAATTAAACCTGAATGTGCCACAAATTGTCCATGCTGCCAACTTTCGATATAACAAAAGCCAGCAAATTTTCCGTCTGCCAGAGCAATCATCGCATCACCATTCGACATTTTTTTCTGAATGTATTCAGGAGTTCTTTTAGCAATCCCCGTACCTCTTAACAAGGCAGATGATTCTATCGTATCACAAATTTCCTGTGCGAATTTGAAGTGTTCTTCCTGAGTAACAACAATAGAGATCTTCATTTCAATAGTTGAAGTTTAGCGTTAAATATTAAAACGTATTGTTTGGTTTGAAATTTAAAAGATAAGCTAATAAAATTAGACACAACAGAAGTAATATTCTCAAAATCAAAAAGTTGATTAAGAAAATTTTTAAATAAATAAATACTTTTGGTATATGTTTGCCCGATGGACAACTTAAGTGATTTCAAAATAAAAATGAATATAAATAAATACGCGGCTAAAAACTCTTTGAATACTATAATGATAGCATCCGTACTTCGGGAGAAGTACCAGGAGAAATTGTCCGTGACAAAGAAGTTATATGTAAACTTATTTTATTCATTGGTGCAAAAGTACACTATTTTTTTATTTAGAAAACCAATTTACAGAATTGTAACATTTTTTTAATGGTATGTTATTTTTTGAATAAAAAAAGCCCGATAGATTCTCATAAACCTATCGGGCTGAATTATTTACATAATTTATTTTAATTTTTAGTAAACGGTATTACCTGACCATTTTCTAAAATGGTCATATCAAAACCTGTTTTTGCTTCATTAAATTTAAACTTCAATCCTGCTCTGTTAGATATAAAGGTGTCTTTTTCGCTAGTTACTGGTTCGACAGTAAACTTTGGAAAGTTTGTAATTTCTACACTAAGAGCACTATTTTTTTCAGTTAATTCAATTTTTAAAGGAGCGTTTTTTGTTGAATAAGTTCCTAAATAACCATCCAGAATAATATCTTTCTCCACTTTTCCCTTTCCTGAGGTCCAGACGTTATTGGAATCATTATAATCAGGAAAAACATGATCAGGATCCAAAGTTATACTTTCAATTTCTTCCGTAGAATTATGTTTGAAAGACCAGTCTTTATTACGCTGCCAGATTTCAACAGGCAAATTGACCCTCGTTGCTTTTCCACTTTTTGTTTTTACCTCCAAAACAATTGGCATTGGCATTTTATCTAAGTTTTCAATCGTAATAACAACACCTTTTTTAGGATCATTTTTTACGTATTTTATTGAATTTACACCCTGGTCAAAACGCCAGTTGTTTACGTACCAGCTTCTCCAGAACCAGCTTAAATCTTCTCCGGCTACGTTTTCCATTGATCTGAAAAAGTCATCCGGCGTGGGATGTTTGTAAGCCCAGCGTTCAATGTAGGTTCTGAATGCAATATCAAAGCGCTCTTTTCCTAAAACTTGTTCTCTTAATATTGTTAATCCTGCACTTGGTTTGAAATAAGCCAGCATACCAATATTGGCTTCCTTCATATTGTCAGGAGAACTCATGATTGTTTCTAAATCAGGCCTTGTAAAAGGCTCTGCCATTTGGTGCAAATCTGTTGGAATTTCTTTATATTCTCCATTATTGAATGCTTCAGTGCTTAATGAATTTATGAAAGTATTAAATCCTTCATCCATCCAGGCGAATAAACGTTCGTTTGAACCTACAATCATCGGGAACCAGATATGACCAAATTCGTGATCCGTAACACCCCATAAATCTTTTCCTTTCGATTCCCAACTGCAGAAAACAATTCCGGGATACTCCATTCCGCCTTCATTTCCGGCTACGTTTGTAGCGGCTGGATAAGGATATTCAAACCATTGCTTAGAATAGTGTTCAATTGAAGCCTTTACATATTCTGTGGAACGTCCCCATGCATCATTGCCTGCACTTTCAACCGGATAGGCAGATAAGGCCAACGATTTTTTACCGCTTGGCAAATTTATTTTTGCTCCGTCTAAAACAAAAGCCGGTGAGGAAGCCCATGAAAAATCTCGTGAATTTTTGATTTGAAAATGCCACGTTTTTTCAGTTGCTGAATTTGCATTTGCAGTAGCTGCCACTTCATCAGCAGAACGTATTACAATGGTTTTATCGCTATTTCCGGCTTCTTTATAACGTTTAAATTGTTCAGATGAAAATACTTCTGAGCCATTTAGCAATTCTCCAGAACCTACAACATAATGATTAGCAGGTGCTGTTATTTTTACATCAAAATCTCCATATTCAAGATAAAACTCAGAAGCTCCAAGATAGGGTGCCGTATTCCAGCCTCTTACATCATCATACACACACATACGCGGATACCATTGTGCAATTGTGAAGATTTTACCGTTTTTAGTTTCTAAAACTCCCATTCTATCCGATCCTTCAAAAGGAGCTATGAACGAAAATTCAATTTTAATTTTTACAGTTCCGCCTTTTGATGCTAATTCCTGAGGAAGAAAAATTTGCATCCTGGTGTCTGTGATTATATATTTTACTTCAGTTTCCGTTTTTTTCTTTCCTGAAATTACTTTAACCGATTTTATTTTATTTCCTCCATCAAAAATTTGGCCCTGAGCTCCGTTACGACTTCCTGTTAAAGGAACGACAGCATTTCCTCTTGAGTCATTTTTGAATAAATTTTGCTCTAAATTTAGCCAGACAAAAGACAGTTTATCAGGACTGTTGTTTGTATACGTAATTTCGTCTGTACCAATGATCTCATTTGTAGCTGCATTCAGCTTTACATTAATTTGATAATCAGCTCTGTTTTGCCAATATTCTACTCCTGGCTGACCGCTAGCAGCACGAGTTGGAGTACCATTTTTTGTGTAAAAATGAGGCGCAAAAGCATCATGATAATCATAATTATTAACTGGATTCGTTGCTGTTGTAGTTGGGGTCTGCGCCCAGACAGAAGAAATTCCAATAAATAAAGCCATACCTAATAAGGCTTTTGGAAAGTTTGTTTTCATATTTATACCAATTTATATAACAAATTAATGAAAAAAAAAGCTATTTGCAGAGAAAAACAAAAGCTTTAATTCAATTTTAGTAAAATTTTACTAAAACAATAATTTCATGTTTTTAAAAGCACAAACTAAAATTTAAAAAAAATATTTACCTTTAAAATAAATTAACACTAATTAATCTTCATAATTTTGACTACAACAATCTCAAATAAAATGCTATCAGCCTCTATTAAACACGCTGGAGCAGAACTATTTTCTCTTATTGATAATCAAAACAAGGAATATATTTGGGATGGAAATCCTGATTTTTGGCCCAAACACTCCCCTGTTCTTTTTCCAATTGTGGGAAGCTTAAAAAATGACACCTACACATTCAATCAAAAAGAATATCATTTATCAAGACATGGCTTTGCTCGTGACATGGAATTTGAATTGATTGGAAAAACAGGATCTTCAGCTACTTTTTCTTTAATATATAATGAAGAAACACTTCAAAAATATCCTTTTAAGTTTGAATTGCAGATTATTTACAAACTTGAAGAAAACAAATTAAAAATAAGTTACAAAGTAATCAATAAAGGAGAAACACCACTTCCCTTTTCAATAGGCGCTCATCCCGCCTTTTCATTACCTCAAGAGTTTTCAAATTATAGCATTCAATTTGAAAAAGAAGAAAACCCCCAATATTCCCTTCTTGAAAACGGCTTAATTTCTAACACAACAGAAACATTAGAAACTTCAAACAATACCGTTTTTTTAAATTACAAATTATTTGAAAATGATGCATTGGTTTTTAAAACTCTTGAATCAAATTCGTTAACTATTCTTGAAAACTCGAAACCATATATTAAAGTTGATTTTGAAGATTTTCCGAGTTTGGGAATCTGGACTAAAGAAAATGCTCCTTTTATTTGTATCGAACCCTGGCTTGGCTATTCTGATACATTAGAAAAATCCGGGGATTTATTTAAGAAAGAAGGAATTATAGTTTTGGAAGCAAAGCAAACTTTCAGCACTTCATTTAATATTGAAATCTTTA